>NZ_CALGOG010000047.1:0-7344 GCF_937958135.1 uncultured Thermosynechococcus sp.
TCTGTAGTGCGATGGGAGCGGCTAGACAAAATAAAAATGCTGCCGGCGATCGCTGGCCCAAGGGGGCCACCCAGGGCAACCAAGGCATGTCCCAAACGCCCCAGCAGCACCTCACCCCCATAGCGGGCAAACCCGGAGCCAGCGGGATCAATTACCAATTCCTGAAAGTAGCCCCCTAGGAGAACCGCTGTGAGGCCATGACCCATCTCGTGGAACCAAGTGGCCAAAATGGTAAAGGGATACAGGAGATAGCTTCCTAAGGGAAGTTGCCACAGAAGAATCGTGACGAGGGCAGCGATCGCCAACAGGAGTGCCGAGCGGGGTTTCTCATTGGCTGAGACATCCAGTGGGGTGGACTTGGGGTCTGGACGCAAGTCAAACATACTCCCCCTAGGATTAGTTAGCGCTTCGGTGCCAAAAACATAATCATATTGCGCCCCTCCTGCTTTGGTGCCTGCTGCACTTCGGCCACCGCTTGCAGGTCATTGGCCATGCGGTTGAGGAGTTCTTCTGCCAGGTGGGAGTGTTGAATTTCCCGCCCCCGGAACGTCACCGTTGCTTTGACTTTATCTCCAGCCTTTAGGAACCGCTCGGCGCGATTAATGCACACATTGTAGTCGTGTTCTTCGATTGTGTAGCGCATCTTCACCTCTTTAACGTCTGAGGTGTGCTGCTTTTTGCGGGCTTCACGAGCCTTCTTTTCCTGTTCAAAGCGAAACTTGCCGTAGTCAATAATTTTGCAAACGGGTGGATCCGCCTTGTCACTCACAAGCACAAGGTCAAGTTCCCTTTCGCGGGCGATCGCGATCGCCTCTTGGGAGGACATAATCCCCAATTGGGAACCATCACTATCCACCACACGCACCCGCGGAAAACGGATGCGTTCATTAATCATGGGTTGGTCTTGCTGTGTTTTCTTAGTAAGAGCCACTGGTACCTGTACTGTCGTTGATAAAGGTTGGTGCAAGGACTGTCACAGCCTGAAGGTGAGCTAGAAATGACCTCCTGCCCCTTGCTCTACATCTTAGCGGAGGATTGCCGATAGGAATTATTCTCTATTCACCAAGAATAAATGGAAACTGATTATTAAAGTAGCAGTTGCCATAGGCATCCCTAGACTAGACTCAGGATGTTTATTGCCTGCTCTGGGTGACTTTTAAGATTCTAAAATATGCTGCAACGGCAACTGTTCACAGGGTCAAGCAATGATGACAATGGCAGCGTTGGCTCAGGAGGTTCTCCCCGATGGCATTGGCTATAGCCGGACGGGGTTATCCCTAGAGTCCACCGTTCTGCAGGACAGGCACCGTTGATTTCTGGTCTTGGTTTGGTGTTTGTGTTCCTTGTGCTCTCGGCGCAGTATGAAAGCTACATTGAATTCTTTCGGTGCCTTTGGCGATCATGGGGGTCTTGCCGGCACAGTGGTTGCGGGGACTGACTGATGACGTATTCTGCCAAATTGGTCTAGTGATGCTTATTGGCCTCGCCAGTAAGAATGCGATTCTAATTGTGGAGTTTGCCAACCAAATTCGCAAAAGCAAGGGCACCTCCATTGTCAAGTCAGTCATTAACGCAGCTGAAGAACGCCTGCGTCCCATTTTTGAGAACAAGTGTCACAGGCGGTATGCTTGCGGCCACATTTCTCAGTTTCTTTGTGGTGCCCATCATTTACATCCTCATCAAGGAATGGGTGGCGCGACTAACCAAAGAGAAGCCTAAGGAAGCAACACCAACGGACGCTTAAGTTGCCTTACAATTCGCAAAACTCTTGTATCGTGGGGAATGATCCTTTGACCCGTTTGTGATCATGCCCAAACAACTGGATTTGCTGACCGCTGGACAGGTGATTCCTACGCCACTCCACAGTGAAATGCAGCGCTCCTATCTGGAGTACGCCATGAGTGTGATTGTGGGGCGGGCACTTCCAGATGTGCGGGATGGCCTCAAACCTGTGCATCGGCGGATCCTCTATGCGATGTATGAGCTGGGGCTGACGCCCGATCGCCCCTTTCGCAAGTGCGCACGGGTGGTGGGGGATGTGCTGGGGAAGTATCACCCCCACGGAGATCAGGCGGTCTATGAGGCTTTGGTGCGCTTGGTGCAGCCCTTTAGCAGTCGCTATCCGCTGTTGGCAGGGCAGGGCAATTTTGGCTCTGTGGATGATGATCCACCGGCGGCAATGCGCTACACCGAAACGCGCCTAGCCGCGATCGCCCAGCGCACGCTCTTGACAAATATCAACGACGCCATTGTGGAGTTTGTCCCCAACTTTGACAGCTCCCAAGCGGAGCCGTTGGTTTTGCCGGCACAACTGCCAATTCTCCTATTAAACGGCTCCACGGGGATTGCCGTGGGCATGGCCACGAATATCCCCCCCCACAATCTGGGGGAAGTGGTGGATGCCCTGATTGCCCTCATTGACCGCCCCCATCTCTCCCTAGAGGAACTGCTGAGCTATCTGCCGGGACCCGACTTTCCTACGGGGGGGGTGATCGTAGAGAGCGCAGAACTGCGACGCGCCTACGCTACGGGTCGAGGGACGATCACCTTGCGGGGGGTGGCTAAGCTTGAGGATATTCAGCCCGGCCGGGGTCGCCACCGCCGCCAAGCAATTGTGGTGACGGAGTTGCCCTATCAGGTGAATAAAGCGGCATGGATTGAGAAAGTGGCAGATTTGGTGAATCAAGGTCGCCTAGAGGGCATTGCCGATCTGCGGGATGAGAGCGATCGCGAGGGGCTGCGGGTGGTGATTGAACTAAAGCGGGATGCTGCGGCAGCGCAATTATTGGAACAGCTCTACCGCCTGACCGCACTGCAGGTCACCTACGGGATTAACTTGATGGCACTGGTGGGCAATCAACCCCGCCAACTCTCCCTCAAGGAGATTCTCAGCGAGTTTCTTCAGTTCCGTGAACAGACGCTGCTGCGCCAGTATCGCCATGATCTCGAAGCTGCTCAAGCCCGCCAGCATGTGGTGAGTGGACTCTTAATTGGCCTCAATGCGGTGGATCAGGTGATTGAGATTTTGCGATCGGCAGCGGATGGCAGTACTGCCCAGCGGGAATTGATGACGCGCTTGGGCTTGAGCGATCGCCAAGCCAGTGCTCTGATTGCTATGCCTCTACGCCGCCTCACCCAGCAGGAGCGCCAGGAACTGGAACGGGAACAGGCGGAGTTGCAAGTGCGGATTGCCCAGTGGGAAACGTTGATAAGTGAGCGTCCAGAGCGCCTCAAGGCACTAAAGAAAGAACTGCGCCAGTTAAAGAAAGAGTTTGCTGACCCCCGCCGCACCCAAATTCTCACGGCAGTGCCGCCCCCCCCTGGACCAGGGGAAAACAATGACCGTGACGAGGCTCCCCTCTGGGTAGAAGTCAATCATCGCGGCTATGGGCGCTGTCTGCCCCAGCGCAGTCGGAGTAGTGTTCCGCTACAAACATGGTTGCCCTGGTCGGAGCCATTGCCCCTAGCATTCTCGGTGCAGGCCAGCGATCGCCTCTGGGTGTTTACCGAAAGCGGCAAAGTCTATCCGCTGGCGGTGGAGCGACTGCCTGTCACTAGCCGCAGCGATCGCGGCCAACCCCTTCTGCCCCTCTTGGCGGAGTCGGCTCAGGGAGAGACCCTTTTAACAGTTCTTCCCGGTCAACCCACAGCAGAGAAGCTGATTCTGCTGACGCGCCAAGGCCGAATTAAGGTCATTCCGATCTCAGATCTTCAAGACCTGAGGGGGCGCGGTCTCCAACTCACGAAACTCAAAGGGGGGGATGCCCTCGGTTGGGTTCTGCCTGCAGACACAGATCATTTGGTGGTGGCCACCTCGCGGGGGCGGGTCTTTCACTTTTTCATCCCCGACCTTCCAGCTTTGGGACGGCTGAATCCAGGCCAAGTGGCGGTGCGCCTCGGTGTGCAGGAGACATTGGTGGGGGCGATCGCCCTCGCCGCACAGGAGGCTCTCCTCCTTGTGACCCGCTTAGGTTTGGGCAAGCAACTGCCCCTGTCCCTCATTGAAGTCACTCCCCTTGGTCATTTGGGACAGTTGGCAATACCCCTAGGACAAAAACAGGATGGTCTGGCGGGACTTGGCCGTGGCGGCATCCCCTTGGCACTGGTGACAACCCAAGGGCGGGCGTGGGTCACAAATGGCGCAGACGTACCCCTCCTTAACAGAGAGGCGATGGGGGTGGCGATCGCTCCCCTTGCGGCGGGGGAACAGATTCAGGCGGTGGTGCCGCTGGCCTGACCCATTCAAGCCACCGACCGCAGACCCGCAGGTGGCAGCCCCGCGACAGCGTTGAGGTTTGCTGACCGTTGCCTGCCGAGATCAGGGAACGCACCTCCTCAACCACCCCAAAGTTAATCCGCTCCTGGAGGCAGCGGCGAAGGAAGTGGTAAATCAGGCGGCGCTGCAGGGCAAGGGGCAATTCCCGAAGACGCCACCGGTCTAAAGCGGGGGGATGCTCGCGGATCACTGCGGGGGCAAGACGAGCAACCTCAGCCTCGAAATAGGCGCGATCGCCGGCCAGCAGTTCGGCGGTTTGAGCCAGCGCCTGCTCGACCTTGGCGTTGAAGTGGCGTTGCAGATAGGGGATTAACTCCAAACGCAGCCGATTGCGGCGGTAATCCAAACTCTGGTTCGTTTCATCCTGCCAAATGGCTAATCCGTAGGCTTGGCAAAAGGCCGCCGTTTCCGCTCGCGTCATCCCCAGCAGGGGGCGGACTAATTGAACTGCGCCCAAAGGACGGCTCGGCAAAAGGGTAGCCAATCCGTCGGGGCTAGTGCCACGCAACAGATGCAGCAGAAGACTTTCAGCGCGATCGCTTTGGGTGTGGGCGGTCACCACATGGGTGCAATTCAAGGCCCCGGCCACCGTTTCAAAGACTTGGTAACGCCATGAACGGGCGGCTGCTTCAGTTTTCGGCATCTGCGGAGCACGTACTACCTCACAGGGCAGGTGCCATCGCTGCGCTAGCCCTTGGACAAAAGCGGCATTGGCGGCACTATCGGGACGCCAGCGGTGATCACAATGGACAACAGCCAAGCTCCAGTGCCAGTGGGGCTGCAGATCTACCAAGAGTTGGGTTAAACACACCGAATCCTGCCCCCCTGACAGGGCAATCAGAATCCGCGACCCTTGGGGGAGCCATTGCTGGGCTTTTAAGGTGGTGTGTAGGCGAGCGTGGTAGATGCCCCACACGGGCAAAAATCCACTAGAAGAACCAACCGTAGGAGTGCAGGCCCTTCCCCAGCAGGTTTACCCCCAAATAGCAGACCCAGACGACGCCAAAACCCACAGTGGCGAGAATAGCGGGTTTGCGCCCCTGCCAATCGCGGGTCATGCGGGCATGGAGATAGGCCGCATACACCAGCCAAACAATCAGCGCCCAAGTCTCTTTGGGATCCCAACTCCAAGGCGCGCCCCAAGCTTCATTGGCCCACACAGCCCCAGAGATAATGCCAATGGTCAGTAGGGGAAAGCCAAGACCAATCATGCGGTAGCTCAAGTTATCGAGGGTCTCCGCTAGGGTCAGGCGTTGCAGACTCAATTGCAGCCTAGGCTGGGTGAGTACCGTTGTGCCACCTTCCCCACTCGCCGGTTCTAATAAAGGTTCTGGCATGGGCCTGCGAAAGCTGCCTGTCCCCACAGAACTCCCTTTGAGGCTGACGGGTTTGCCCCAAGTGACCACTAAGAAGGCGATCGCCAGCAGGGATCCCACCATCAACGTGGCATAACTCAGCATCATCACACTGACGTGCATCATTAACCAGTTGGACTTCAAAGCAGGCACAAGGGGCGCCGACTGTTGCATTTCGGGCGGGAGTGAGAGGGCAGCAAAGGCAGTAATTCCCATTGCGACGGGGGCGGTGACAACCCCCACAAGGCGCTGGCCACTGATAGACTCAGCGACAAAGTGCATTGCCGTTAAGCCCCAACACAGGAAAAAGAGGGATTCGTAGAGATTACTGATGGGAAAGTAGCCCCCCTCAATCCAGCGTGCCGCCAGCAGGCCAGTGATACAGAGGTTGGCGATCGCCATTCCCATGCGACCGGCAGCCGTCAGCAGCGGCCATTGGGGAAATGCCGCCCCACCCCAGTAGAGCAACATGGTGAGCAGAAGGACGGCAAAGGCCGTATTGTCCAACCAACCTTCAAGGGTTAATAAATCCATAGCGTTTTAGTTTTGCCAGCCTGCTATTCTTTTGTATTGTACTGTGCCCACAGCCCTTTTCGGGGAGTGGAAGACCGATAGCAAAGGCTTTTGCACAACCTAGGCTCTTTGCTGCCACCGCTCCTCCCCAGGGGGAGAGTGATACCACAATTTGAGCCTGAATTCTATAATCAGGGTTGAAGAATCATCACGTTCTATTGTGCTGCTGCGGGAGCGAGAACCCCATGAACGAGCTACGGGCTGCGCTGGAATTAGCGACGGAGGAGGAGTTACAAGACCTAACGGAGATTCTGTTTCGCCGTCGGCTCAATCCCTTGGACTACCTAACCACGCCCGATCCCATTGCCGTGCAAGCTCAGGATCGCCAGGCGTGGCTGGATGATATTGAGGAGCGATTTCGCTTTTTGGCAGCAGACGGCTTAACGGTGCTCCAGGGTAAAGCGCAGCAAATCAGCTATCGGCAAACCCTGATGCGCGTGTGTCGCTATTTGAATATCAAGTTTTCCCCCAGTTGGAGTGTGCCCGAGCTGGAGATGGAAATCTTCTTGAATCTCTTGCAGCGGATGTGGAAGAAGCTGGGGGATGAAGATCGCAAGGTTCTAGCGGCACAGATTCAAGACAGCTTGCCGGAGCTGCGCCATGGCCATCCCATTTCGCTGGAGACGGTGCGTCTTATCCTAGAGGGGGGCGCTGCGATCGCCATTAGTTCTGTGGTGCGTTCGATGGTTGTCCAGCAGGTGGCACGGCAATTTGCTATTCACTTTGCCGGCTGTAAGCTCTCAATGACCCCCTTAATTTCCCGTGGGGCAGCAATGGGAGCGGCCAAATTTGCCGTGGGGCGCAGTCTTTTGGCCTTTGCCGGCACCGCCCTGTGGATCTGGTTTATTGCCGACTTGGGTTGGCGCGCCATCTCCACCAACTACGCCCGCATTATTCCCACCATTTTTGCAATTGCCCAAATTCGCCTTCTGCGGGGTGAGCAGGCCTCCCAGTGGGCAATGGCCTAAAGCGGCACTACGCGATCTTTATCCAATGTAAGCAGTTGTCGCAGTTGATCGAGGTTGAGTTCAGTTAGCCACTGCTCACCACTGCCAACAACAGTTTCTGCTAGGATTTTCTTTTGTTCAATTTGCTCGTGAATTTTTTCTTCGAGGGTGCCCGTGCAGATAAACTTGTGGA
>NZ_CALGOG010000048.1:0-9755 GCF_937958135.1 uncultured Thermosynechococcus sp.
CTCCCCCAGAACCAATCTCGATACCATCAACCCAGTTCACCACCAGTGCGGACTTGCCCGAAACCCAATTGCCAATTCCAGAGGCTCCGCGAACAGACCTACTGGAAACACAACCGTCCAACCCTGACCCCTTACCTACACCGCCTGCAGATCCCACCCAGCTCCCAGAGGAGATTTGCACTATGGCCGTCCCCTCGTCGGCACCCCCAACCACAGAGCCGCAAACACCGAGCGGCACGCAGCCGGAAACCACCGCCGTTTCTGAGATTGCCGAGGAACCTAGTGAACCACTGCTCCAAACGGTGGGGGGACGCTACCGTCTCCTGAGTCAACTGGGAGAAGGAGGATTTGGACGAACGTTCTTGGCCGCGGATTTACACCTGCCGGATCATCCGATTTGCGTGGTCAAGCAGTTGGTGCCCTCCCGTAAGGATGAACGCTTTTTAGCCATTGCCCGTCGCCTCTTTCAGCGGGAAGCAGAAACATTAGCCCGATTGGGTCAACACGAGCATATCCCTCGACTGCTGGCGTATTTTGAGGAGGGGGGATATTTCTATCTCGCCCAGGAATATGTGGATGGCGAATCTCTCAAAGAGGAGTTTGAAAAGAAAGTTACCCTCTCCCAAGCCGAAGCCCTCGCCATTCTTAAGGGTATTCTGGAGATTTTGCAGTATGTGCATCAGTTTGGGGTGGTGCATCGGGATATTAAGCCCGCCAATATCTTGCGCCGCCGCAGTGATCAACAACTGTTTTTGATTGACTTTGGGGCGGTACGCCATGTCCAGCCGGAAGATTTACTTCAGCACGGCAAATACACGATTTCAATTGGTACCCGTGGTTATGCCCCTAGCGAGCAAATGGCAGGACGACCCGTGATTGCCAGTGATATTTACTCTTTGGGCATGGTTATTGTTGAGGGCCTGACGGGACTTGCTCCAATGGATTTGCCCTCTGACCCCCACACGGGGGATATTGTCTGGCAGCCGGGACGGCATCTGTCGCCGCAGTTTGTTGCCATTATCAACAAAATGATCAGATATAACTTTCGGGATCGCTACCAGAGCGCCGAGGAGGTACTCAATGATCTCGCCAAGGCCGGCCTCTAGCGAGCCACTGTTTGAGACTGTTTAGGCTCTCTAGGGAGCTTGCAGTTCTGCAACAGCCACTTGCCCACTTTCGCGGCTGCTTTATCTTGGGCGGGAGGGTGGATTTACGTAGTTAAATCCTTGTGAAAAAAAGCTGTATGATGGATAGTAGCGTTTCCTTTGCTAGACATTAGACACTTTGGAGGCATCGCAACGTGGCTGGAACGACAGGAGAACGACCATTTTCCGACATTATCACTAGTGTCCGTTATTGGGTGATTCACAGTATCACCATTCCGGCGTTGTTTATTGCAGGCTGGCTTTTTGTCAGCACCGGCTTGGCCTATGATGTGTTTGGCACCCCCCGCCCTGACAGCTACTATGCTCAGGAGCAGCGGTCAATCCCGCTGGTGACCGATCGCTTTGAAGCCAAACAACAAGTTGAAACCTTCTTAGAACAGTTGAAGTAGGATTGCCATGACCAGTAACACTCCTAATCAAGAACCCGTTTCTTACCCCATTTTTACGGTCCGCTGGGTGGCCGTTCATACGCTTGCTGTGCCCACGATTTTCTTCCTCGGGGCGATCGCGGCAATGCAGTTTATCCACCGTTAGGAAGGTACAGCCATGGAACCGAATCCAAATCGTCAGCCCGTCGAACTAAATCGCACATCCCTGTATCTAGGATTGCTGTTGATCTTTGTCCTTGCGTTGCTTTTTTCCAGCTACTTCTTTAACTAAAACTCTTTCCCACACCCGAATTTGCCTAGGAGGAATTAATCATGTTGTCTGAAGGTGGGCGTATTCCCCTGTGGATTGTGGCCACAGTGGCCGGCATGGGAGTGATTGTCATTGTGGGACTTTTCTTCTACGGTGCCTACGCCGGTCTTGGCTCCTCTCTCTAGAAGGTGGGGTCTTGGCGCGTACGCAACTGTAGCCAGAGGAGTCCAAGCGTCACTCCCAAAAGAACTGTTGCCGCCGCAGCGGCATAACCAAAGTCGAATAATGCAAAGGCCTGTTGGTAAATATAAAATACCAGCAGGTTTGTTGTATCTAGGGGGCCACCGCCAGTCACCACATAGACCTGTTCAAAACTGCGCAAGGTAAAAATGGTGGTTGTCACAAACACAAGGATTAGAGTAGGTTGCAGCCCCGGCAGTGTAATGTAGCGAAACCGTTGCCAAGCGTTGGCACCATCGAGGAGGGCGGCTTCGTAGCGATCGCGAGGAATGGTCTGCAACCCCGCCAAAAAAACCACTAGATTAAACCCCAACTGCTTCCAACTACTGAGCAAAATCAGCACCGGCATTGCCCATGTTGGATCACTCAGCCAAGCAATGGGTTCACCCCCTAACCTTTGCAGGAGTTGATTCACCGGGCCATCGCTTTGAAACAACCAACGAAAGCCTAAACCGGCGGCAACAATTGAGGTCATTGTCGGCAAAAAGTAGGCTGTACGCAAAAGATCCCGTCCGGCAATTGCTTGGTTGAGACCCACCGCCAATAGTAGGGGCAGCACAATCGTCGGTAGTACCGTTGCTGCTGTGAAATAGAGGGTATTGCCAATCACCTGCCAAAAGTCGGGACTGAGGAACAACTGTTGATAGTTCTGGAGGCCAACCCAGCGCACCCCTTCCTGACTAAAACTACCGGTTGTAAAACTGAGATAGACTAGGTACAGAATCGGCAAAAAAACAAAAATTGTCAAAAATAACAGTGCAGGTAAGAGGAATAACCAAGCTACACCTGTCGGTGACAAGAAAACATCCCCCAATTGTCGGAATTGCGATCGCGCCATTGGTAAAGATGATGACCTCAAAATTTGTTTTTCTATAATTTTCCTAATTTTCCTATAAATTCAACCCTAGGGTAGTGGCTCCCGAAGTTGGAAATGATAAGATCGAACTCAAAATGCACGCCATCTTGGGGAGATGCTGTGATTCACACTGCGCCATTGCCCACGACGACCCCCTCTCACGCTTCTGATCACAGTCGTCTAAAGCTGTTTTCGGGTTCTGCCAATACTGCCCTTGCTCAGGAAATTGCCCGCTACCTCGGTATTGATCTCGGCCCAATGGTGCGCAAGCGGTTTGCTGATGGCGAACTGTATGTGCAGATTCAAGAATCCATTCGCGGTTGTGATGTCTATCTAATTCAGCCCTGTTGCCGACCCGTCAACGACCACCTAATGGAACTGCTGATTATGGTGGATGCCTGCCGCCGCGCTTCCGCCCGTCAAGTGACTGCGGTAATTCCCTACTATGGCTATGCCCGTGCCGATCGCAAGACCGCCGGCCGTGAATCTATTACCGCTAAATTAGTGGCCAATCTGATCACTCAAGCAGGGGCAAGTCGCGTCTTGGCCATGGATTTGCACTCGGCGCAAATTCAGGGGTACTTTGACATTCCTGTAGATCATGTGTATGCTTCGCCCGTACTCCTTGACTACCTGCGCAGCAAAAATCTAGAGGATATTGTTGTAGTCTCTCCCGATGTGGGGGGGGTAGCCCGCGCCCGTGCCTTTGCCAATAAACTTGACGATGCGCCCCTCGCCATTATTGATAAGCGACGCCAAGCCCACAATGTGGCCGAAGTGATGAATGTGGTGGGGGATGTTAAGGGCAAAACGGCAGTGCTGGTGGACGACATGATTGATACAGCGGGCACGATCCTAGAGGGGGCACGAGTCCTGCGGCGGGAAGGTGCCAAGGAAGTCTATGCCTGTGCTACCCATGCCGTATTTTCACCGCCGGCGATTGAGCGCCTGCAAGGGGGTGACTTTGAAGAGGTCATTGTGACTAACACCATTCCGGTGCCGGAAAACCAACGCTTCCCCCAACTGACAGTGCTTTCGGTGGCGAGTATTCTTGGAGAAACCATTTGGCGGATTCATGAAGATAGCTCTGTGAGCAGCATGTTCCGCTAAAATTAGGTGTTCCCAGTCACCGAGGAGGAAGGCGGTCATGGGGCGAATTGCCTTACTTAGCACCAGTAATAAGCAAGGACTGGTGGAGTTGGCAACGGCCTTGGTGCAGGAGTTTGGCTTTACGCTCTTAAGTAGCGGCGGCACTGCAAAGACCTTGCAAGCGGCAGGAATTCCTGTAACCACTGTTGCTGAGTACACAGGAGCAGCGGAAATTCTCGGCGGACGGGTCAAGACCCTGCACCCCAAAATTCACGGCGGCATCTTGGCACGGCGCGATCGCCCGGCAGACCAAGCTGATCTGCAAGCCCAAGGGATCAATCCCATTGATCTAGTGGTTGCCAATCTCTATCCCTTTGCGGAAACCATTGCCCGACCCAACGTCACGCTGGGAGAGGCCATTGAGCAGATTGACATTGGAGGCCCCACGCTCATCCGCGCTGCTGCCAAAAACCATGCCTATGTAACGGTCTTGGTAGATCCGAGCCAATATGAGACCTACCTTCAGGAACTGCGTCTTTACGGTGAACCTCAGCCTGCTTTTCGCTTGGCCTGTGCTCAGCGAGCCTTTGCCCTGACCGCCTGTTACGATCAGGCGATCGCCACGTATCTCCAAGAAATCACTTCGCCTGGTGCTCCAGCGGAGATTCTGCCCCCCGTCTTTCACCTTATCGGACAGCAAAAACAAGTTCTGCGCTATGGGGAAAATCCCCATCAAAGGGCGGCTTGGTATATGACGGGGGCACACCCTAGGGGTTGGGCTACAGCTGAGCTGCTCCAAGGCAAAGAACTCAGTTACAACAACCTGCTGGATTTGGAAGCCGCACGGGGCGTTATTAGCGAATTCTTAGGGGACAGTGCCCCCGCTGCCGTCATTGTCAAACACACCAATCCCTGTGGCGTCGCTGAGGGCAAGACCCTAGTGGCAGCCTACGAGCGTGCCCTTGCGGCGGATAGCGTCTCTGCCTTTGGCGGCATTGTTGCCCTCAACCGCCCCTTGGATGTGGCCACGGCTGAAGCCCTAACCCGTACCTTTTTAGAATGTGTCGTGGCTCCCGCCTGTGAGGAAGCGGCGCTGCCCATCCTAAAAACCAAGCCGAAGATGCGGGTTTTAACCCTAGGGGAGTTAGAAACTGCTCCTCCTGTTACAGTACAGACAATTGCTGGGGGGTTTCTTCTCCAAGAGATGCAGGCAGCGCCAATTGAACCGCACACTTGGCAGGTGGTGACGGTCACAGAACCCCCGCCAGAGTTCATGGCCGAACTGATCTTTGCTTGGAAAGTGGTGAAGCATGTGAAGTCCAATGCCATTGTGGTCAGTCGCGATCGCCAAACCCAAGGGATTGGTGCAGGTCAAATGAATCGCGTCGGGGCTGTCAAAATTGCCCTTGATCAGGCAGGGGAGGCAGCGCGCGGAGGGGTGCTGGCCAGTGATGGCTTTTTTCCCTTTGCCGATTCTGTGCAAGCCGCTGCCCGTGCCGGTATTGCCGCGATTATTCAACCAGGAGGCAGTCTGCGGGATAATGAGTCTATCCAAGCAGCCAATGAAGCGGGAATTGCCATGGTCTTTACCAACCGGCGACACTTCCGCCACTAGGAAATAGCGATGGCGGTGCGACTCGGAATTATCAGTGATCCCCACATTGCCCTGCCGGCGACTATTCCGACAGATTCTCCCCCTATTTTTCTCTACGAAATCAGTATCCCTGCCTTTGAAGCCGCCGTTGCCCATCTCCTAGGGCTGGGAATTGATGCCCTCCTGATTCCCGGCGATCTGACACGGGATGGCGAGCGGGCAAACCATTGCTGGCTCAGTACCTATCTGCAAACCCTGCCGATTCCCTGCTATGTGATTCCGGGGAATCACGATGTGCCTCTTGCTCTAGGGGATAACAACCGTATTGGCTGGGCTGAGTTTCCCCAGTGGTATGCCCACGCTGGCTATGGCAAGAGCCTCAAGCATTACTATCAAACCCTGCTTGCAGACAATCTGCAACTGATTGCCCTAAATTCCAACCAATTTAGCTCAACGGGTCAGCAGGTGGGAGCAGTTGATCAAGGACAACTAGCATGGTTGGCGGCTCTATTGGCAGAACCCTTTTCTGGGCTGCGCCTTGTGATGATTCACCACAATGTCCTTGAGCATTGGCCACAGCAAAGCCAAAGTCCGATGGGGCAGCGCTACCTCTTGGAGAATCGGGCAGAGCTATTGAACCTATTGCGATCGGCAGGGGTGTCATTGGTCTTAACCGGACATCTCCATGTTCAAGACATTGCCTATGAGGGGGGTCTGTTTGACCTAACGACCGGTTCGCTGGTGAGCTATCCCCATCCCTATCGTCGGCTCATTCTGCAGGAACGCCCCCAGGGGGGGTGGCAAGTGGATGTGGAATCCTACCGCATTGAGTCCCTCAGTGCCTACCCCACCTTGAGTGATCTCTCGCGGGAATGGATGCTTCAGCGCGGTGTGGGGTTTATGGTGCGCTTTCTTACCTTGCCGCCTTTTAATTTATCGGAAGCTGAGGCCAAGCCCCTCGCCCAAGCTCTCTCGTTCCTCTGGCCGGAAATTGCCAAGGGAGATACCCAAGTCACGCTACCGACCCTACCGGAACCCTTGGCCGCCTACTTTGCCCAGTTCAATCACAGACCCCCAGCGGAGTATCCCCAGCTCCGCGACAACAATACCGTCTTTCTCCTCTAGCCAAGTCGGGGGTTGGGCGGAGAGGGCTTCAAAACCTGCTCTAATCCTATTCTAATAGGGAGTTGAGGTCGGGATTGGACGCAAAACGGTGACGTTTGGGCAGTGGATTGGGCTATTGGTTTTGGGGGTGTGTCTCTACATCCTCTGGGAGATTCGCCAAGTGTTGCTTTTAGTCTTCTTAGCGGTGGTCTTGGCAACGGCCCTCAACTGGCTACAACTGCGGCTCCAAAGCTGGGGACTGCAACGGGGACGGGCGATCGCCATCAGTATTAGCTTGACTTTCCTGATCATCCTTGGCTTCTTTTGGATGATTATTCCCCCCTTTTTGCAAGAAGCGCAGCAACTGGGGGTATTGATTCCCAAAGGTCTGGAGCGACTGGAGGCATGGCTTGATGAGATTGCTTACCTTTTACCAAGTAGCGGCTTTGATGACACTCCTGTAATTAATCGGCTAATTACCCAATTAGAGCCGTTCCTTGAGCAAATTTTTAATAACTTCTTTGCCCTCTTTTCCAATACACTGGCGGTCTTACTGAATACGCTGCTGGTCTTGGTGCTGACGGTGATGCTCGTGATTGATCCCCAGCCCTACCGCCGCGGTTTTATTCGCCTGTTTCCAGCTTTTTATCGGTCTCGCATTGACACCATTCTCACTGAAAGTGAACAGGCACTCTTGGCGTGGCTGGCGGGCACAGGCCTGAATATGCTCGTAATCGGCGTAGTCAGCGGCATTGTTCTTGCTCTGCTGGGGGTACGGTTGGTCTTGGCCAATGCCTTTTTGGCGGGTCTTCTGGAGGCAATTCCCAATATTGGCCCTGCTTTGAGTGTGATTCCACCGATGATCATTGCTTTTATTGACAACCCTTGGCGAGCAGTGGCGGTGCTGATTGCCTACATTGTCATTCAACAGTTGGAGCAGTACCTACTGGTACCCGTCGTCATGGCCAAACAGGTGGCGCTACTACCGGCGGTCACCCTCGTTTCGCAAATTGTGTTTGCGATTTTCTTCGGCTTTTTAGGATTGCTGTTGGCGCTGCCCTTGGTGATTGTGGGTCAGATTTGGTTTACGGAAATTGTGCTCAAGGACATTCTGGATCGCTGGCAGCCCAACCCGCCACCTGAAGCGTCAAATCCACCAGTTTTGCCGCCGCCCCCGCCGCACCCACCTGCGCCTGCAAGTCCTGCCGCATCTGACTCAATTCCTGAGGGTGATTCAGAAGATACTTAATGTAATCCGCCACCGCCGCCGGCTCAATGGGACCCACCAGCTCCGGTACAATTTCTCTGCCCGCCCAAATATTCGGCCACGCCTTGTAGCCAAGCCCCTGTTTTACCAAGGCCCAATCTATTTGGGGCGATCGCCACAACTGCCAAAAGCGCCGCCAGCCCAATCCTTTGGCGACGAGTGCCCAAAAGACCAGCGCCGTCCACTGCCGTCCGATCGCCGGCAAGCCCACCAGTAAGCCCGCTAAGCCATCCCAAGGGTGTGCTCGCCGTACCCGTAACTGTTGAGCAGGCAACAGAACAATCATCGGCACATTCAAGGCGGCAAGTTCTGCGGTATTGGCGCCAACGGTAGTGACACAGAGAGCAAGTTGCCGTAGGAGAGGATAGTTGGGTAGCTGCTGCCAGAGATAGATTTTCGTTCCCCTTGGCGTCTCCAAATAGGGCAACCCTTCCTTGGGTTGGATGAGTGTGGCAGTGGTGCCCTCAACGTGCTTGAGTTCCGGGTTAAAGTGGGGATCGGCGTAACCGCTAAGGGTGTTGAGCGTCAGGGTGGGTGCCACGGGAATCACACAGGAAATCGGGGGATGGGCGGCAGCTAAATGGTCGGCGATCGCCAGGCAAAGGGGTACCCCCAACTTAAGTTTATTGGGCTTGGAACCGACCATCAGACCCACAAGGGGAGCCTCTGGGGCAAGGCCTAACTGCTGGCGTACATCAGGCAAAGAATCGAGGGCAAGGGCTTGCACATCGGTCATCAGATCTCCCACCACCGCCACCTTGGCGCTGGTTTTGCCCATGGGTAAAGGACGGCGCAGCCCAATGCCATCTACCCACCTTTGCCAACGTGCCTGCCACTCACAGTAGAGCACACAGCGATAGCCTAGCCGCTTGGCCAGCAGGACTGCAAACAGTTGATCGCCTCCCAAAAAGACCACAACCCCTTGGGGAAACCAATCCCATTTGCTGCGAGTGGTCTTTGTGCGCACAAGGTGCCAAAACTCTGTGGCCGGCAGCACGCGATCTACCCCTGGATAGCGGCGGGCAATCTCCGCCTCCTGACCACTGGCATGGGGACAGGGAACCATCACCACTGAGACTCGGATGCCTTGTTTGACCTGTTGCCGCAGCGCCGTCACAAAGGGATAGACCCACGTGGCCAGTTCACCGGGGCCATTACTCAAAATGACGACTTCGAGGGGCTGTTTCATAGAGGGTGGCCTTGCCCCCTTAGGGGTTCAAACAAGCGGCCACTGGGCGTGGTGTTGCCCCTTGTCCTAGGACATTTCCTGAATAATGTAATCAAAATAGGGAGCAGCAACTTCGGCATCTTCGGTGCTCAGCAGTGCCAAGGAGGCCTCCTTCAGGCAACGGATTGCTTCTGCCATGCCGGCCATTGGCACGCCCAGGGAGTTGTACATTTCCCGTACACCAATAATGCCCGTGCGCTCAATGGGGTCTTTGTCACCCGCAAGGATGCCATAGGTAATCAGGCGCATATACCAGCTGTAGTCGCGCAGACAGAGGGCACGCTGTTTCTGACCGTAGGCATTCCCCCCCGGTGAGATGAAGTCAGGCCGCTTCTGCCACAGTTGTTTGCTGGCTTGCTCAACAATGCGTTTCTCATTTTCGGCCAGTGTTGTGGCAATGCGGAGACGTTGCTCACCCGTTCGGAAAAAGTCAATAATCGTCTGTAGTTCGCCCGTGGTGGGGTAGCGTAATTCATCATCCGCTTTAAGAAGAACCTGACTAATGACACTCATATTGCTAACACCGCTTAATACATCCCTCATTTTAGAGGACGGTGACCCCTTGTTGACGC
>NZ_CALGOG010000049.1:0-3461 GCF_937958135.1 uncultured Thermosynechococcus sp.
CAAGACCTGATCACCTATCTGCAACACCGCGCCAGCACGTGGATCTATAGCACCGGACTCTCAGCGGCGGATACCGCTGCTGCCCTTGCTGCCCTTGAGCAACTCCAAGCAGATCCTTCCCTTCGCCACGCCCTCCGAGAGCGCATCCAACAACTGGAAGAGGGACTGCAAAAATTGGGTTGCCCAGTTTTGCCCCATCCGCTACCGACCCCAATTTTTTGTCTGCCTGCTCCCGATCCCACCACCGTCCTCCACTGGGGTCAGAAATTACAAGATGCCGGATGTTGGGTGGCAGCCGTGCGGCCACCGACTGTGCCCTTTAGTCGTCTGCGCATCACCCTAAGAGCCGATCACACCCCTGCGCACATTGAGCAATTACTGGCAGCATTGGCCGTACTCCTAAAGTGCTGTTAAGAAGGGCTGACGACTCCCCTGGCTTTCGCCTAGGCTGGGAATAGTTCTGTGAAATCGGCACACTGTGCCAAGGAGTGAGCAATGATAACCATCTGGGTGAGCGAACAAGTAGATCCCTCCGGCCTGCTTTATGCCTGTATTGCCTGTTGTGATGAAGCCCAAGCGAGGGAGTGTGTGCAGTCCTTTGAAAAAAACTTGACGACGGAACAAAAAGCCGCCGGCTGGCAAGTGCGCCTGCGTACTGTGACCTCTTGGGATGAGGTGCCTAGTACTGCCCTCAAGCTCTGCTAATCTTTTGGCTCAGCCCTGCATAGGAGTCTGCGGGGAGCGATTAAGCGAGTGGGAACATTGCCCTCTCTGCACCTCTGCCATCATGGGTGCGATATGTTCATCATTATTTTTTCCTTTGGAGGATGCCGCAGAATAGAGTTTGAAGCCCTGTGACTTGGTTTGGAACCACTCGCCGTGCTTGCCCCTGGTGTGGGTGCTGTTGACTCCATGACTGGTCACAACTTGGCAGAGCAAGCTCGCAATGCGGCAAAGTCGGGCTTAATGTGAGCCTTTGAAGCCTATGAAAAGGCACAGACTGCCGTCGCCGAAGTCCGCTCAGAAATGATGGAGCAAAAAGCAGCGAAGGCTGCCGCATCGGAAGAACCCCATGAGGTAATTATCGGCTAAGGTTTAATTGCCTGCTTGATCCAAATTCCTTGATCTAGATTCCTTGGGGTAGTTCTGCTGCCCCATCTTTTGATTAATTAGCGACCAGCGGGGGGAAAATAAATTACGGGAAACACGCAACGGCGGATGATCTCTCCTGCAAAGCTGGGGATTGAGAGTTCCCAAATTTTACCGACGGAACCAGAGGAAACAGCAATTCCATGGATGTCGCGATCATAGGCAGCAAGTTGAGCTTCAACAACAGGGTTACCAAAGCGGATCTCCGTTTCAACATTGAGGCCATAGCCGGTAAATTCCTGCTTTAGGTCGGCAAGAATTTTTTCAGCCTTTGGACGTTGCTCGCCAATTCCCAGTTCTCCTTTGCCCGCATCACTGATAATCCAGCAAAAGGTCAAGGAGGCAATACTGGCTTGATCGGGCTTTTTCACGCCGTCTCGCAGTTGTCGCACCAGGTGTTGGGCAGAGGGACTGTGGTCGTAGGGCACCAGTAAGTGGCGAAAGAGATTTTGGCAACGGAGGTTGAGTTCTGCAGTTGTCATCACCCACAACACTTGCGGGCGCATGATCATGACGGGCACTTTAATCCGTTGCAGCACCTCAATGGTTGTACTGCCAAAGAGCTTCTCATCCAATAGATTGCGAATGGGGCGGCTGGCCAGTACCAAGTCAACTTGATGTTTCTCAACAGCGTCAAGAATAGCATCGGCGGGGCGGCGGTTTTCGATGATTGCTTCTGCTTTGAGATCGGCGGGAATACTCGCCGGATCAATTTGGAGTAAGTCCCTTACCTGTTGTAGTCTTTCCTCCCGCAGGCGGGGCTTATCGCCATCCTCGTTAATAGGGCGGGCATGGAGAAAGATCAATTTGCGAGCACCGGCTGTTTTCAGCGCCTCAAGGTAGTGGGTGAGTTTGGGGAGGCCATCATGGAGATCCGTTGGAATCAATATGTTCTTGAACATGCCAGTGCTCCCCAATACCAGACTCTAATTGCAGATTAGCTTAGGAAGGGAAACGTGCGCTACTCGGCTCTATATTATACCCCAAGAAAATATTAGCCCAAGGTCGAGATTATGCTCACTCTTCCCTCTTGAATTCCAAAGCCGTATTTCTTTAGTCATTGCCAAGGGCTTCGGTAGCTGCAAGGGCAACTTTTCGGGAAACCGCATCGTCAACTTCAACAGAAATCACTAGAATAAGGATGGATACAAACTTATCATTTAATTCAAAAATGTATCCACTGCTACTAAATCTCTCGGAAGCAAGGAGATTGTCTATCGTGATGCGATTTTTATTGAGATTTCTCTGGGATGTCGCGCCTCGCTAAGGGCGCTCTAAAGCGGATCAGAACACTCCTGTGGCCATATAATGCAGCGATAAACTTGCCCTTTTTAGTACATGGTTTTAATTCATTGAAACTACCTTCTTAAATAGGGTGAGGGAGAAGTTTTTCGCTGCCAACTTCAATGATTGAGTTGAGGTGTTGAGTTGATGACGATTTTTACGGTGGGACACCGTTTGCTCCGCACAATTCTGTGGCCGGTACGGCAATGGCTAGAACATTTGGAAGTGCACGATCGCCAGCTTGCCCATCGTCTATGCCGCTTGATCCCCGCCCGGTGTCCCTTTGAACGCGATATTGTGGTTGCAAAATGGCATATTCACATTCCGCCCCTGTGCCACCTGAATCCCCTCTATGAGGAGTTGATGGTGTTGCGTTACCGTGCCCTTTGCTACTTGGCAGAGGAGTGCCATGAGGATATTAGTGCCTACTGTTAGACGCTAGGGGATGCGGCGGTGTGGCGATCGCTCCTCTCCTTTCTGTGGCAGCAGCCCTGTCCCTGTTGCGGCCGGGTGAGTCCCAAAACAATCTGTAGGGATTGTGAACGCCGCTTGAAAGCATGGGAAGTGCAGCGGCGGCAACGCTACTGGCAGGGCAGTCTGCCCCTGTTTCCGTGGGGGTACTATCAGCAGGACTTAAAGCGGGCGATCGCCACCATGAAATACAACAACCATCCAGAACTGGGAACCCTTTTTGGCCAATGGCTGGCCCACAGTTGGTTAGAAGCCAAGATAGCGCAGCACCTCCCCTTGCAGATTGTGCCCATTCCTCTTCATCGGGACAAATTGCAAAGCCGCGGTTTTAATCAAGCGGTGCGCATTGCCGAGGGCTTTTGTCGTGCCCTTGAGCTACCCCTTGCGCCGCAGGGGTTAATCCGCCAGCGAGCGACCCAATCCATGTTTCAACTCTCCCTGAGGGAGCGGCAAGCCAACCTTGAGAATGCCTTTTGTCTTGGCAAAGGTCTCCAGCGGGAGCGCTGGTTGCTTCTGTGTGATGACATCTACACCACCGGTACTACTGCACAAACCGC
>NZ_CALGOG010000050.1:0-2556 GCF_937958135.1 uncultured Thermosynechococcus sp.
CCCTCCTCAAGCTCCCATTTTTGCCAAGTTGGCCGACCCCCTCGCAAATGGCTCTTGCATCCCTTGCCCTGACTGGGTTTTAATGGACGCTGTCCTCACTCTGTGGGGATCCCTATAAGTTGGAAACCCCCTCTTGGTTGGGCGGAATCAGCCACCGTGTTATGTCCCCACTCTGTGGGGATCCCTATAAATTGGAAACT
The DNA here is from genome assembly GCF_937958135.1 of uncultured Thermosynechococcus sp. Classification (NCBI taxonomy): domain Bacteria; kingdom Bacillati; phylum Cyanobacteriota; class Cyanophyceae; order Acaryochloridales; family Thermosynechococcaceae; genus Thermosynechococcus; species uncultured Thermosynechococcus sp. Next base: position 201 of record NZ_CALGOG010000050.1, read on the forward strand.
TATCCCGAGCCAGGACATCAGCGCTGCACTGGCAACTTCATAGGATTTCATCATGAGCGTTGAACCTACATCCCTTCAAACGTCGGATACAGCGTTGCGTAGCGCTGTGCTCTTCGTGACCCTGGCAAACCTCGCCTATTTTGGGATCGAATTCGCCGTAGCACTCGCAATTGGATCAGTGGCGCTGTTTGCTGACAGTATCGACTTCCTCGAAGATACGGTGCTCAACCTGCTTATTCTTGTCGGTCTGAGTTGGTCAACTGTCTGGCGCGGACGGCTGGGGATGATCCTTGCCGCCCTTCTCTTGATCCCTGGCCTGGCGACAATTCAGACGGCATGGGAGAAATTTCTGCATCCCACTCCGCCTGACCCAACGTGGCTGGCTGTAGCAGGGGCGGGCGCCCTGGTCATCAACCTGACCTGTGCGCTGGTGCTTACCCGTTATCGGAAGCATCGCGGGAGTCTGGCAAAGGCCGCTTTTCTTTCGGCACGAAATGATGCGCTGGCGAACATCGCCATTGTCGTGGCAGGGCTTCTGACCGCTGTCATTCTTTCGGGATGGCCTGACCTCATCGTGGGATTGGGAATCCTGGCAATGAATGCCGATGCGGCGCGACAGGTCTGGATTGCGGCGCGACGTGAGGTCCGTACTGAGAAGTGATACTAATGTGCGATCGGTCAGCTCCCCACTCTCTGGGGATCCCTATAAGCTGGAAAAAATTGGAAACATGAAAGTGGTGCGGCTGGCGGTAATTGACTACGATGCTGGGAATCTGCATTCTGCCTGCAAAGGGCTAGAACATGCCGGGGCAGAAGTGCATCTGATCGATCATCCAGTTGGGCTGGAGAATTTTGATGCTGTGGTTTTGCCTGGAGATGGAGCCTTTGACCCTGCCATGCAACAGCTGCAAGAGCGGGGCTTTGTGGAGCCGATTCGGGAAGTGGTGCGGCGGCAGCAGCCTTTTCTGGGCATTTGCATCGGTTTGCAAGTATTGTTTGAAGACAGTGAAGAAGGTCGGGCAGCCGGTTTAGGAATTGTTCCTGGCCACGTTAAGCGCTTCCAGCCAGAACCTGGCTTACGCATCCCCCACATGGGCTGGAACCAGCTACACCTCACCCAACCTAACTCTCCGCTGTGGGCAGGGATCCCTGAGAATACCTGGGTCTACTTTGTCCACTCCTATCACGTTGTGCCTGAGGATCCGAGCTGGGTAGCGGCAACTGTTCAACATGGCACCCAGATCGTTGTGGCTGCCATTGCCCGCGGAAGCCTATGGGCCACCCAGTTTCATCCAGAAAAATCTGGCTCCTATGGCTTGAAGATGCTGCAAAACTTTGTCACCTTTGTTGCCCAACGGGATCCCCTGACTGGCCTTACCTCTGTTCAAAGGGCCTGATTTCCTATGAACTACTGGCTGATGAAGTCCGAGCCTAGTGTCTATAGCATTTGGGATCTACAACGGGAGGGACAAACCCTGTGGGATGGTGTGCGGAACTATCAAGCTCGTAACTACCTCAAAGCAATGCAGCCGGGGGATCGTGCCTTTTTCTACCATTCCAATGCCGATCCACCTGGAATTGCTGGTTTGATGCAGATTGTGGAAACTCAGGTGGTGGATCCCAGCCAGTTTGATGCTACTAGCCCCTACTACGATCCCAAATCCAGACCCGGGGATCCCCGTTGGTATACGGTGCGGGTGGAGTTTGTAGCAGTTCTGGAACGCTTTCTTTCTTTGGCGGAGTTACGAGAGATTTTTAGCTCTGAGGAGCTAGAAGTGGTGCGAAGGGGCACACGACTGTCTGTAGTGCCAGTTTCTCAAGAGGTAGCAGAGCGGGTGTTGGCACTAACAACAGCTTCCGCCGGCCTCTATGGTGATATAAAGAAACGATAACGGGTAAGGCTTCAAGTCTTCTCAGGCCTGTGAAATCCAAATCCACTGTGGCTTTCGTTCAACGACTGAGCAAAGCGGTCAACCATGGCACCAATGGCTAACTTTGAGGAATCGTTGGAGGTAGCTGAGCTGCTTGCTCGTTACGCAGCCGGGGAGCGCTATTTTCGCAGTGTTAATCTCTCAGGCGCCAACCTCATGGAAGCCCATCTAATCGGTATCGACCTGAGCCAAGCTCGTCTGTGTGGGGCCAACTGTAGCAAGTCCAACCTAAAGGATGCCGATTTAAGTGGGGCCGACCTTCTGGCTGCCTATTTCAGCTTTGCCAACCTGAGTGGAGCCAACTTGAGCAAGGCCAATCTCTACGCCAGCAACTTCAGCAAAGCCGATTTGCGGGGGACAAACCTGGCCGGAGCGCTGATGCAGGAATCCGATCTGAGTGGGGCGAATTTAAGTGGAGCGAATTT
>NZ_CALGOG010000051.1:0-47184 GCF_937958135.1 uncultured Thermosynechococcus sp.
GGGGCATTGGAGCCCATTTGTCTTTGGGATACAAGGTCATTGTCAATAAATCCACCGTGCCGATTGGCTCAGGGGACTGGGTGCGGATGATCATTTTGGATGGTGTTGTGGAGCGAGAACCGGCGTTAGCCGATGCGATTAAAGCTGGAGCCACCCATCCGCCTTTGGATTTTGATGTTGTCAGTAACCCTGAATTTCTGCGGGAAGGTTCAGCGGTCTATGACACCTTTAATCCTGATCGCATTGTCTTGGGCAGCAGTAGCCGCAAGGCCATTCAAATCATGCAAGAACTCTATGCACCAATCATTGAGCGCAAGTACGCAGTTGATCCCAGCTTACCCCCCGTGCCTGTTTTGGTGACGGATCTTAGTTCGGCAGAAATGATTAAGTACGCTGCTAATGCTTTCTTAGCAACTAAAATCAGCTTTATTAACGAAATTGCCAATATTTGCGATCGCGTGGGTGCAGATGTGGTTCAAGTGGCCAAGGGGATTGGCTTAGATTCCCGCATTGGTGAGAAATTTCTCCAAGCGGGCTTGGGTTGGGGCGGCTCCTGTTTTCCTAAGGATGTCTCGGCCTTAATTCACACGGCGGCGGACTACGGCTACGATGCCCAGTTGCTCAAAGCAGCCGTTCAAGTGAACCAGCGGCAACGCTTTGTTGTCATTGAAAAACTGCAACAGGTGCTCAAAATCCTCAAGGGTAAGACCATTGGCCTTTTGGGGCTAACGTTTAAGCCCAACACCGATGATCTGCGGGACGCCCCTGCTTTGAATCTGATTGAGGAGCTGCATCGCTTGGGGGCCAAGGTGAAGGCCTATGACCCCCTTGTGTCCCAGTCCGGCCTACGCTCAGGTCTTTCCCATGTGATTGTGGAAACGGATCTGCTGCACCTCGCCGACGGCTGTGATGCTCTAGTACTGGTGACGGACTGGCCCCAGTTCCAAGAGGTGGATTATGGGGAATTGGCCAAGGTGATGCACCAACCTGTGATCGTTGACGGCCGCAATTTCTTGGATCGTGGGGGGCTAGAAGCTCTGGGCTTTCGCTATGTCGGGATTGGCCACTAGGTATGGGGCTGCCCAGTTTGATCTATGAGCAGACCTACTGGCGGCAGGGGTATTGCCGTATTGTTGGTGTGGATGAAGTGGGTCGCGGTTGTTTAGCAGGGCCAGTGGTAGCGGCAGCCGTGATTCTGCCTGTGGACTGTGTGCCCCTTCCAGGGGTGCGGGATTCCAAGCTGTTGAGTGGCCGCCAGCGATCGCGCCTCTTTGCAGAAATTTGTAACCAAGCGATCGCTATTGGCATTGGCAGTGCTAGTGTGAGGGAAATTGATCAGGTGAACATTCTGCAAGCTACCTATCGAGCAATGGCACGTGCCCTTGCACGGGTTGCCCCTTGGGATCACGCTCTGATTGACGGCAAGTTAACAAAAACGGCGCCCTTTGCAAAGGTAACGGCCATTGTGGGGGGCGATCGCCACAGCTACACCATTGCCTGTGCTTCAATCATTGCCAAAGTGTGGCGCGATCGCCTTATGGCAGGCCTAGCCCGCCACTATCCCCAGTACGGCTGGGAACGCAATGTGGGCTATGGAACCCCCCAACACCGTCAAGCCCTTATCCAGTATGGTCCGACCCCTTGGCATCGGCAATCCTTCTTAAAATCCTTGCTGCATCCCGACTCACTTGTGCAATGCCATCGGAGGAGAGTAGGCTGAAAAATGGCAGAGTATGACGTTTTTTTGAGGATTCCATGCGGGTTTCCCTTCGCTGGCTACGGGAATTAGTGGCTGTTGATCTGGATGTGGCGACTTTGGCCGATCGCCTGACGATGGCGGGGTTTGAAGTCGAAGAGATTGAAGATCGACGCACATGGGCGGAAGGGGTTGTTGTGGGTTACATTTTGGCCTGTGAACCCCATCCCAACGCACAGAAATTGCGTGTCTGCCAAGTGGATGTGGGTCAAGGAGAACCCCGCACCATTGTTTGTGGGGCACCGAATGCCGCAGCCGGCTTGTATGTGCCAGTGGCATTACCGGGAGCCTATTTGGCCAAAATTGATTTGAAAATTCGACCGACAACACTGCGGGGCGTCAAGTCTGAGGGCATGATCTGCTCCCTTGCGGAATTGGGTTTAGCCAAGGAATCTGAGGGTATTCACACATTCGCTCATGGAGTGACGGTGGGTGAAGATGTACGTCCCCTTCTTGGCTTAGATGATGTCATTTTGCACTTGACCTCCACCGCCAACCGTGCAGATGCCTTGAGTATGGTGGGCATTGCCCGCGAGGTAGCAGCCCTTACTGGTGCGCCCTTGACACTCCCTAGCCCAAGGGCGATCGCTCCGAAAAAATCCCGTGCCAAGGCGCCTGTACAACTGGCAATCGCTGACCCCCAGGCTTGCCCGGCCTACTGTGGCACCCTCATCACCAATGTTCAGATTGCGCCCTCGCCCCCTTGGCTCCAACAGCGCCTAGAGGCTGCCGGTTTGCGTGCCATCAATAATGTTGTAGATATTACCAACTACATTCTCCTGAAATGGGGGCAGCCCCTCCATGCCTTTGATTGGGATCGCCTCCAGGCCGTTGCTGGCCAGACCCCAGTGACAGTGGGAGTGCGCTTTGCCAAGGCAGGGGAAACCCTGAAAACCCTCGATGGCGAGGAGCGGCTGTTGAACTCAGATCATCTGCTGATTACCGCTGGTGACGTACCCGTTGCCCTTGCGGGCGTGATGGGGGGTGAAGCCACAGAGGTTTACAGGGGAACAAAGAATGTATTCCTTGAAGCCGCCCTTTTTGCCAGCCCAGTAATTCGGCGATCGAGCCGTGCCCAAGGATTGCGCACAGAAGCCTCCGCTCGCTATGAACGGGGCGTGAATTTCGCAGAACTGGAGGCCGCCACCGCAGAAGCGATCGCCCTGCTAACCGAGCTTGCCCAAGGGACAGTTGCCTACACTACCCTCGTGGATCGGCGACCCCCCCTAGAACGCACCCTGACCCTGCGGCTGGAACAAGTGCATCGCCTCCTAGGGGCAGTGATTGCCGAAGACGAGAGCGACGACCTAGCCTACCTAGACGCCGCAACGGTAGAAGAGCTGCTGCACCGCTTGGGGTTTCGCCTTAGCCGTCAAAAAACCTTTGGGGAGGAACAGGTGGTGTGGTCTGTAACCGTGCCTCCCTACCGCTTCCGTGATATTGAGCGGGAGGTGGACTTAATTGAGGAAATTGCCCGGCTCTATGGCTACGACCGCTTTGAGGAAACCTTGCCAGCGCAAGCAGAGGTGGGCGCATTACCCCCAGAACTGACACTGCTGCGGGAACTGCGGGCAGCCTTTCGGGGGGCAGGTCTCACCGAACTGATGCACTATTCTTGGGTCAAGGGGGGACAGCCCAACCAAGTCACGGTGGTGAATCCGCTCGTGGCCGAGTTTTCATCCCTGCGTACGGATTTAATTACGGGTTTGGTACAGGCCTTCCGCTACAACCAAGAACAGGGGAACCCGCCTCTCAATGGCTTTGAGATTGGCCGTGTCTTTGGCCAAGATGAAGAGGGGTTGTGGGAAAGCGATCGCCTCGGTGGCATTATGGGTGGCGATCCTTGGCAGGGGAAATGGGTGCGTCGCTCTCAGCAGCCCCAGCCCTTAACTTGGTACGAAGCCAAGGGTGTTCTGGAGAGTGTTTTTCAGCGGTTTGGTCTGCAGGTGGAATATCAAAGCGATCGCCAAGATGAACGGCTCCATCCGGGACGGACAGCGGCTCTCTGCCTGAATGGAGAACGCCTCGGTATTTTTGGCCAATTACACCCCCAGTATGCGGCTACCCTAGACTTGCCGGCGGCGGTGTATGTCTTTGAACTGGATTTGGAGGTGCTCCTGAGCCGCCTTGAGGAACGCTATTGCCAAATCACCTTCCAACCCTTTTCAACCTATCCCGCCAGCGATCGCGACCTGGCCTTCTTTGCGCCAGCGGATCTCACTGTGGCTGAACTGAGCCGCACCATTTGGAAAGCTGCCGGGGGGCGCGACTCTCTCCTTGAGAGTGTTGAGGTTTTTGATGAGTACAGTGGCCCAGGCGTCCCTGAAGGCCAGCGCAGTTTGGCCTTTCGTCTGCGGTACCGCGCCAGCGATCGCACCCTCACCGAGGCAGAAGTGAATGAACTGCACCAGCGCATCCGCGACAGCCTAGTGGAAAAATATGCTATTACCCTGCGTAGCTAAAAGAAAGACCCCATGAGCACAGTGTTAACCAGTGATTGGCAAGCCCTTGCCGATTTAGCCCTTGCCGGCGAATGCCTCAGCCGCGAGCAAGCCCGTGCAGTGCTACAGGCTCCTGACACCGAACTCCTGAATCAATTGGCGGCAGCCTACCGCGTGCGCTATCACTACTGGGGCAATCGCGTACGACTGCACTATCTCCTCAATGCCCAAAGTGGTCTGTGTCCAGAGGATTGCCACTACTGCTCCCAATCAAGAATCTCCGCCGCTGAGATTGAAAAGTATCCCCTGCTTTCCCAAGAGAAAATTCTGGCAGCAGCCGAGCGCGCGGCTCAACTCAAGGCCGGCACGTTTTGCATGGTGATTTCCGGGCGATCGCCCACCGAAAAGGTGTTTGAGCAGGTCCTTGCTGCAATTCGGGCGGTCAAGGAACGCTACCCCCTAAAAATTTGTGCCTGTCTGGGTCTGCTTACCCCTGAGCAAACGGCACGGCTGGCGGCAGCGGGCGTGGATCGGGTGAATCACAACCTGAATACCTCGGCAACCTTCTACGGTGAAATCTGCACTACCCACACCTTTGGCGATCGCGACCAGACCTTGGCCAATCTCCAAGCGGCAGGCATTCCCACCTGCTCTGGGGGCATCTTGGGCATGGGGGAATCCGATGACGACGTGATTGATCTTGCCCTTGCGTTGCGGCAGCGGCAGGTGACCAGTGTCCCCGTCAACTTTTTGATTCCAATTGCGGGAACGCCTCTGGCAGAACAGCACACCCTCAATCCCCGCCACTGTTTACGGATTCTTGTGCTCTTTCGGCTGCTTTTGCCGCGCCAAGAGATTCGTATTGCCGGTGGCCGCGAAGTACACCTGCGATCGCTCCAACCCCTGGGTCTCTATGCTGCCAACTCTATTTTTGTTGGCGACTACCTCACCACCCCCGGCCAAGCCCCCCACCAAGACTGGCAAATGATTGCCGATGCCGGCTTTGTGCTTGAGGATGCCGAAGGGCAGGCGATCGCTCCTTAACCTCTAGACTCCTCAGCCCTAAACTAGGAATGGGCAACCCTGTTTTGCGGCATCTCCGAGGGGCGTTGTGGCCGGCCTCTTGCGAGTGGTGGCGATTGTCTTCTTCACTATCGCCTAAAGCTTCTCAGCCTTACCCTTGCCACTCCCTCAACCACCGCCGATTTGCCCTATCTGTAGCAGCAAATTGCAATCTGCGGGAATACGTGAAAGTCTCTGGTCGCATTGGGGGGATCAGCCCCTGATCTGCGAGCGGAAGCAAGTGCCCTGTGTCCACTGGCGCATGCGTGTTAGCCGCGAATACGAACAGGTGAGGGAAACGGACGGCGAAGAACACAGTGAGGAGCAATCATCCGACTATTTCCTTGCACTGGGATGGGCACACCGGTGGCAACTGGCGGCAATTGAGTGCCGATGAGCGATCGCCCCGATGATACACTGCAAACGAAAGAGTGTCGGAGATACCTTCGGTGACGCGCCCAAAAATTATTGTCTTAGATGATGACCCCACCGGTTCGCAAACGGTGCACAGTTGCCTGTTGTTGACCCGCTGGGATGTGGATACCCTCTGTCGTGGCCTCACCGATGCTGCGCCTATCTTTTTTATCCTCACCAATACCCGTGCCTTGGCACCGGAAATCGCGGCGGAGGTAACGCGCACAGTCTGTCGCCATTTGAAGGAAGCGATCGCCCAAACGGGCACAACCGATTACATTGTTGTCAGTCGCTCCGACTCTACGCTCCGCGGCCACTATCCCCTTGAAACGGACGTGATTGCCGCTGAACTGGGCCCCTTTGATGCCCATTTTCTGGTGCCTGCCTTTCTGGAGGGGGGGCGGATCACCCGCGATAGCCGGCACTACCTCCTCGTTGACGGTCACCCTGTGCCTGTCCATGAAACCGAGTTTGCCCGCGATTCCGTTTTTGGCTACAACCACAGCTACTTGCCCGACTATGTAGCCGAAAAGACCCAAGGGCGGATTCCGGCAACAGCCGTAGAGCGCTTTGTCCTTGCCGATGTCCGCAATCCAGAGACCCTGCTCAGGCGCTTGACTCAGTTAACCGGCAATGTCTGTGCTGTTGTGGATGCCGAGACCCAAGGGGATTTAGACCAATTTGCAACGGCGGTGCTTCAGGTGACCGGTCAAGGCAAACGCTTTCTGTTTCGCAGTGCCGCGAGTTTACTGACTGCCCTCGCCCAATTGCCCCCCCAGCCCACCCCCCCAGAGGCAATGGCCGCCTATTGCCGCCCAGGTCGCTATGGCGCAGTTTTAGTAGGTTCCCACGTGCGCAAAACCACTGAGCAACTGACCGCCCTGCTGGAGGAACCCGATGTGTTGCCCATTGAAGTGCCAGTAGCACGATTGCGCGACAGTGCAGCGGCTGAACCTGAAATCATCGGCAAAGTCTTGGCGGCGGTGGATCAGGCGATCGCCGGTGGGAAAACCCCCGTCATCTTTACCAGTCGCGAAGAGCTAACCTTCGCGGATGCAGCAACACGATTGGCCTTTGGGCAGCGAGTCTCTGAGGTATTGATGGCAATTGTCCAACAGTTACCCGCCGATTTGCGCTACCTCATCAGTAAAGGAGGCATCACTTCTAACGATGTTCTGAGCAAGGGCTTAAACCTAGCCACGGTTCGTCTCTTAGGGCAAGTCCTTCCCGGCTGCTCCGTTGTGCGTACGGGCGCCGATCATCCCCGCTTTCCAGAGCTACCGGTGGTGCTGTTTCCCGGCAATGTCGGCGATCGCCAAGCTTTGCGTATGGTCTATCATCGCTTTCGGGGTAGGGGTACAGCAGCTTAGGAATAATTACTCACTTGCTTGAATTTCCCTAAGTTCAGGGTTTAGAATGCAGTTGCAACAATAATAAACAATTTTTAATCTCTCCCGATAAGTAATGGGTTTGGTCAACACGGTTGGGGCTAGATCAACGGTATGGCGCTGGCTGCTGCCCATCTTGGCAGTGCTGGTGGTAGGCGGCGGTTGGGGGGCTTCTCTCCTATTGCCCCTGCGGGATCCCTACATCCAATCCGTAAGGGCAGCGGTGGGCGATCCCAGTCGCGGCGAGCAAATTTTTATTCTCAACTGCGCCGGCTGTCATGGCATTGAGGGCAAAGGAGAAGTGGGGCCTAGTCTTGTGCAGATTAGTTACCGGCGATCGCAAGTGCAGCTCATTCAACAAATCATCAGCGGCAATACCCCCCCCATGCCCAAGTTTCAAGCCCAACCCCAAGACATGGCCGACCTATTGAGCTACTTGAAGACACTCTAAAGTTTTTGCCAAAAATTCCAGCGGTGAAGGCGGTATATTAGACGGTAGAGCGGAAATTGTGTTATCAACATTGCCAATTTTGAGCATCCTTTGGTGGGAATGGAAGAAGCCTTTGCAGTGGGCGATCGCGTTCGCCTTGTGGAACTGCCCCCCTATGTCAAAACCGCAGAACCGATGCCAATGTTGCGTCCATCCAGCATCCTGACTGTTGGTGAAGAAGGGGTGATCCTAGGTCAACAGCCGGGCAACTACTGGGTTGTGCGCCTAGAGCGGGGTGCCTTTTTGCTGGAAGCCAAGTATCTGAAGCGGCTGTAGTGCCTTGCTGCTATGGCTCCGTGGCTCTCCCTGTGCATGATTGTCAAAAACGAAGCCCATCAATTACGGCGCTGCTTGCAGTCGGTTCAGCCTTGGGTAGATGAAATAATTATTGTGGACACGGGTTCTACGGATAACACGATCGCCATTGCCCGCGAATTTACTCCCCATGTCCATTCCGTTGTCTGGCAAGCGGATTTTGCCGCCGCTCGCAATGCCGCCCTAGCCTACGCCACGGGGGAGTGGGTCTTTTACATTGATGCCGATGAGGAATTGGTGGTTACAGATCCCCGATGGCGAGATCAATTGACCGCCGAGAGTGCCGGTGCCATCAATCAGTGGAGTCTGTTGCGCCGTGAACAGGCAGAGGATCGCCACTGGAGCGAGTTTTGGAATGTCCGCTTTGGCCGCCGCTTCCCCGATCTGCACTTTGTCGGGGCACTCCACGAGCAACTGCATTATCGGGAACGTCCAGCCGTTCTGGGGGAACTCCAGGGGGTCTATCTCCTGCACCACAGTCAGCAAAGCCGAGCGCAGTTCCTAGCCAAGCTTCGCGATCGCAATATCCCCATTCTTGAAAAAATGGTGCAGCAGGGCGATCGCCGACTTCTCACCCTCGTCTGTCTGGGCGACCACTACGCTGCCTGTGGGGATAATGAGCGGGCCCAAGCTTGGTACGAGCAAGCCCTTGAGCAGATCGCCCCTGCCATTGAACAGGGAATCCTTCCGAAGGAGACAACATGGCTGCGTCATCTCCTCTTTTGGGTCAGCTACCGTGCCTTTGAAGCCAAGGACTATGAAACGGCTCAATACTACCTCAGCTATGGCCTGCGTTTCTTTGACCGCTATCCGCCTCTGCTCTATGTGGCGGGGGTACTCATCTTTGAATTGGGCTTACCTCGGGGAGCTTTGCCCTACTTTCACCGCTGTTTAGATCTTTTTGAGGGGGGAACCTACGATCGCGCCGAACCTTTCGATCGCCAGTGGATGACCACTCAGCCTGCTTACAGCCTTGGCTATACCTACATGACCTTGCAAGAGCGCGATCGCGCCATTGCCTATTTTCAAAAGACCCTAGAATTTAACCCTGACTATCCCCCCGCTCAGATGTACCTGCAGCAACTGTTGACGGCATCGGTCAATCAATCGTAATCCGAGTGCCCGCCCCCGCTGATGGTGAACATTTTAGCCGAGGTTAAATTTTTGCCGTTGGCCTTGTTCACGAGGATGAAGTCCGAGGTTAGGTTAACAGTTTGTTAGGATCAAAGGGCAGTTTAATTGGTTTAAGACTATGGTACTGCTGGGACAGTCCGCAGCAGAACTCAAAGCATGGGTTGAAGCTCAAGGACAACCCGGCTATCGGGGGCAGCAATTACATCAATGGATCTATCAAAAAGGGGCGCGATCGCTCCAAGAAATTACGGTTTTTCCCAAGCAGTGGCGTGAGGCCCTCGCTGAGGTGGCAATTGGCCGCTCTCAACTTCGCTATCGCCATGATGCCCAAGATGGCACTGTGAAGCTCCTCTTGACCCTGGCCGATGGCGAAACTATTGAAACGGTGGGCATTCCCAGTGGCGATCGCCTGACGGCGTGTGTCTCTTCCCAAGTGGGCTGTCCGATGGCCTGTGATTTTTGTGCCACGGGTAAAGGGGGCTATCGCCGCAATCTGGCTAGCCATGAGATCATCGATCAGGTATTGACCATTCAAAGTGAAATGGGGCGTCGCGTCAGCCATGTCGTGTTTATGGGTATGGGCGAACCCCTGCTGAACTTAAAGGCCGTCCTCCAAGCCGTCACCTGCCTCAACCGTGATATTGGTATTGGTCAGCGGCACATAACGATTTCCACTGTAGGCATTCCCCAACAAATTCAGCGCCTAGCACAGCACCACTTGCAAACCACCCTTGCCGTCAGTCTCCATGCCCCCAACCAAAGCCTACGGGAGCAACTCATTCCCAGTGCCAAGCACTATCCCCTCAGCCAGTTAATTGCCGATTGTCGTGCCTATGTACAGCAAACGGGTCGCCGCGTTACTTTTGAATATACAGTTCTCGCTGCGGTGAACGATCGCCCCCACCATGCGGAGGAACTGGCGCACCTGTTGCGGGGATTTCAAAGCCATGTGAATCTGATCCCCTACAACCCCATTGCCGAGGCGGCCTACCGGCGTCCCACCGAGCAGCGATTGCGACAATTTCTGGCACAACTACAAGCCCTGGGTGTTACTGCAAGCATCCGGCGATCGCGGGGTCTAGACCGTCAAGCTGCCTGTGGTCAACTACGGCAAGCTCAACTCAGTGTCTAAACATTTTTTGCTATCATAACTTTCATAACTTGCTAATTCCTGTAATTCCTACTGCATTTTGAATGAAACCTGAGCTTTGGTTTATTGCCCCCGTTAGCGCGATCGCCCTCGGTGGTATTACCACCCTGATTCAACCCCAACAACCCTTAGCCACACTTTTAGGAAGTGGCATCGGTGCCCTTGCCAGTGCTCCCTTCATTGAGAAGAACCAACGCCAGAGCGATCGCCTCCTTCGAGATATTCAGACCTTCCTCTCTTCCTCCCCAGAGACCCCAGAACTCAAGGTACTTCTCCTGCAAGAACTCGAGCAACAACGCCGACAACTCACCGACTTTGAACGGCAACTGCACCAAGTGTTTCCCGAAGCCTTGCGTCCGATTCGCAACGAGATAGCACAGACATTGCAAACCCTCAAGGACAATCTCAGGGACGCTGCCGTTAACACGCCGACGGCACAACAATTGGAGACGCTCATTGAAACCCTGCACACCCAGAGTGCTGCTCTGCAAACCATTCAAACCTTACTACAGAGACCCCAGCCGCCGGCAACCACCCTAAAAACCGCTGTCCTCTGCGACATTGAGAACCTAGTCTTTAACCAAGGGCAGCGACTGGATCCCGCCAGAGTAAATGAGCTAGTCTCCTTAGAAAACATTTTTGAATCAATTAAAAAAGCCATTGATCTAGGAGAAATCGCCATCAAGCGTGCCTATGGCAACTGGCAAAATGAAGTTCTCCAAGCCCTTAATGCGCAGCTGGAGGAATTGCAAATCGAGCGGATAGGGGTCTATGGTCGCAATCACAATCAACGTAATGCAGCGGACATTCAACTTGCGCTTGATGCTATTGACCTCGCCTATCAGCATCCCGATATCAATACCTTTGTACTCATCTCCGGAGATGGTGGCTTTGGCTCCATTGCCTTGCGCTTGCGGGACTACGGTAAAACCGTGATTGGCTGTGCTTACCGTAACGCTGACAGTGATAGCTTTCAGCGGGTGTGCCACCAATTTGTTTTCCTTGAAAATCCCTTCATTGACTCAGTACCCGCAATTAATGGTAGAAACGGCACCACACCTCGTCAATCCAGGGCAGAAAGTCGCACAGCACTACCCTCACCTCGGCGTCTGCCCATTGAACCGCTGAATTATGACCAAATTCCCCTCTCAGAAATTCGCCAACGGGAAACCGATAAACTATTGGAGCTATTCTCCTACTACACCCGCGATCCGGCAAAACGTCGGGAATTGGATCGGGGAATGGTTTTCAATGACGTATTTCTAGAAATGAAATCTGTAGCACCCCAATTGGATCCGCTGCGATTTGGCTTTTTCAAGCCCTCTGAATTAGTGGCCTACTTAACCGCGCAAAATCAATCAAAAATTGGGGAAATTGGCGTTGCGGTGAACAGTGGGTCGGGTAAAACCATTCTCTGCTGGCGAAATAACCTACCGCAAGGCTATACCCTCCGCACCTCTAGTCCCCAAAACATTCACACAGTCGCAATTTACCGTGGCATCTTTGCCGAGGAAGTGGCGGCGGATTTTTTACTGACTCAGGTGGGAAAGTGGTTAATTGAGTACCACCCGCGCAATGCTCCTGTTGAGCGAATAATCAACATTATTCTTGAGCAAGCTCACAGACAACAACACCGCATTAGTCAGCAAGGAATCAAACGGGCGATTGCTAACTACGTCAGAGCTGGCATTCTCACACGCACAGCGAACACCCTCAGCCTCAACCCTGCCATCCAAGATTTTTCTAGTTTGGTCATCGAGCTGCAAACCTGTTTTCGCCGAGCTGTGGAAGAACGCCTCAGCAAGATTGGCGAGACGATCAATGAGCAGATCTTCGCCGAGGCTGTTCCCCTCAAGTCACTGAAATTGCCCACAGAAAGTCCAGAAAAGGCACCAGACTCCCATTCCTAGGACACATTAGAGGGATTGGGGGGTTCAATATGACTCGGCAGCTCTAAGCAGTACCCAGCGCCATAGACCGTTTTGATGTAGCGAGGACTGCGGGGATCGGGTTCTAGTTTTGTGCGCAGGTGACGCACATGAACGCGGATTGTCTCAATGTCATCATCGGGGTCATAGCCCCAGACTTCCTTGAGAATCTCACTGGGGGAAACGGTTTGGCCGTGGCGTTGCAGCAGGCAGTGCAGCAGTTCAAACTCAAGGCGCGTCAGCTTAATGATTTTACCAAACCAAGAGACCTCAAATCGTTCGGGTATCAGCGTCAACGGGCCATAGCTGAGGATTTCTCGGTGTGCTGCGGTCGCCGGAATGCGATCGGCCCGTCGCAAAAGAGCACGTACCCGTGCCAGCATTTCCTCCAATTCAAAGGGCTTGGTGAGATAATCATCGGCACCGGCATTAAACCCCTCCACCTTGTTATGGGTTTGGCTGAGAGCTGTCAACATCAAAATCGGAATATCTTGGGTACGCGGATCGCGCCGCAGCCGCTGACAAATCGTAAAACCATCCACTTGAGGCAACATCAAGTCAAGAAGAATAAGATCGGGAGAGAGTTGCACAGCAAGGGCTTGCCCTTGCATCCCATCTAAGGACTTTGTAACCTCGTAGCCCGCCATTTGCAGGTTAATTGCCAAAACGTCAGCGATCGCAGGGTCATCATCAATGATTAAGATGCGGGGCTTCATAGGATAGACGGTACTCAATCCTCACGGGCGGTGAACTGCCGCTTCTGAGAGAATTATAAACATGCTTGCAAAGACCTTAAGAGTTTGTTGAGTTTCTTTAGATTTTCTCAATATTTGACGCCAACCTACGGATACAGGCCTTCCTCTAAAATAGGAGCTATACCTAGGAGATAAAAGACTGTCCTCATATCAGCTTGTGCAGTGTTAGGCGTGTTCAATCTATGGGACACTTAACGCTCTAACATTGGCCTAGACCACTTTTTAATCAGCCCTTATCAGCGTCTAAAACCCAGTTCTAGGCTGGCATCGCACAAAGCACCTAGACTGGAAAGACGCCCATGCCGCAACCTTCATGCGGTCTTCAGCGGATTTTCTACAAAGCTGGGCTATACTTTGGGAATGCAACTTTTGGGCAGAAACGATGATCCTGTCCTGACTTTTGCGAACTGCTCACTCGTGTAATGCTGTGGTTTGGATTGAATATGCTGGCTCCCATTCTTGTGGCACAAGCCGCTTTAGCCACTCCACCCCAACATTCATCCACCGTTGTGCAGGAATATTCGTCCCGCTCAAATGTTGTTGTTCAAGCCAATGCTCTACCCGCAAAGGCAGTGCCGCCGCGAGTCTCTGCGCCCCCTTCTGCAACAGCCTACGTCACACCAACCAATTTCGCCTATTTTCCCCAAGACATCCGTCCACTGCCTGGGCAATTAGATAATGTGCCGGTATTTAACAGCAACAGTCCAGAGATGGTGCGCTCTGAGGGGATTCTCCTTTCAACATTTCCACCCCAAGGGAAATGGCAACCGGCGGCTCACCTCAACTACCCCCTAGAGGGGCGCTTTGATGTCTTTGCCCACCACATTACTCAATCCAATCGGGCAGTAAGTACGCCCACTCTCTACCTGGGGCTGCTGGCCTATAACCCAACAAATCACTATGTCACGGTGAGATTTCATCAAGCTGCTAGTTTCTTGAGTACTCCGGATGCTCCTTTCCGCAATTTGCCCGCCATACTCGATAACCCGACTGGTTTTGTCTTCTCAGGACCCGGCAGTCGAGTGACTAACCAAGTGCTGCGGGGGGTGCGGCAAACCTTCTTTCCCTCCCAGGTGACCATTCCCCCTCGCGAAGCGCGGATGCTAGCTAATCTGCCACTGCCGTTGCCTACTCAATTTCCCAATGCGGTACTCAATCGTGCCCGCGCAGAGTTTATACTCAATGCCGATGCCACGGTTGGCTCCAGGTTGCCTTTAATTCCGGATCCAAGTCCCTTTGGGGAGGTCTCCTCCTCCAATGGCCGCTCTACTTTGATGTATTTAGAAAGCAGTGGCCCAATTTACTTAGCACAAATGTCAATGTTTGCCCGCCTGAACGAGCAGGGCACAGAACGGGCACCTACCCTAGAGGAATGGTGGGCAATGCTCCATCGGGGTCAACTGGTTACCCCCCGTGACATCCCCCCCACTCCCCCGAATAGTAGTCAGTTTGGCCGCTTCTTTTATGGTCGCGTTGCTGGAGTAAGTCAGGGGTCTCAATGGCAGGCCACCCTGACGGATGCTGAAAGGACTGTTCTGCATATCCCAGCTCCCGGACGAGCTATCTCCTATGGGATTAGTACGCTCCACCGAGGCACACTGGGCACCGGTCAAATTCAAAGTGCCCCCATGTTGGTGCGCTATCCTGACACTGCTTACTATGCCCACGGCAACTATGGGGTTCACTACAGCTTGACTTTACCTTTAATCAATCAGACCCGCCAATTTCAGTCAGTGGTGTTAACACTGCAAACTCCGGTCAAGCAAGATCACCGCAGTGTCACCCTCCGGTTTTTGGAGCCGCCGCCGCCCCAAGTCTTTTTCCGAGGGACGGTGCGGGTTCGCTTTGTAGATGATTTAGGACAGAGGCAAGAGCGCTATGTCCACTTGGTGCAGCGACGTGGTCAGCGGGGAGAACCATTAGTTACATTAAATATGCGTCCAGGTGAAAAACGGGATGTAACGGTGGATTTACTCTACCCACCCGATGCAACTCCGCCCCAGGTGTTGACAGTGGCTACCTTGCTCGGCTCTAGCTATGAGAACACCACCCAAGTCCCCTCGGCATCTCGATCTCTGTCTTTGACTCCTGCAACGGTACCTCAGGAGTAAGCGAGTGGGCGATCGCCTGATCCTGATTGGAGATGTCCACGGCCACTACGAAGGGCTGTGCCGCCTCCTGGATCTCCTCTCACCGAGAGTGGGCGATCGCCTGTACTTCCTTGGCGACCTTGTGGATCGAGGATCGAGTAGCGCCTCTGTCGTGGAATTAGTGCGTCAGTGTAGCTATGGTGCTGTGCGGGGCAACCACGAAGACATGATGCTCCTCACCTTTGAGGGCAAACAAATCAATGCTGCGCGGCTCTTTGCCTGGTGCAATAGTGGCGGTGATGCGACCCTTGCCAGCTACACGTCCACCGATTTGCTTTGGCAACATCTCGACTGGCTGCATACGGTTCCCCTCTATCAAGATTTAGGGGATGTGTTTGTTGTCCATGCGGGTCTGCATCCATGTCTTCCTCTAGAACAACAAACGCGCCGGGAATGCTGCTGGATCCGCGAACCCTTTTTCACTCACCCGACGCCCTACTTTAGGGATAAGACCATTGTTGTCGGCCATACCATTACATTTACATTTTCTGGTGTTGAACCAGGACAGCTGGTGCGCGGTACCGGCTGGTTAGGGATTGAAACTGGTGCCTACCATCGCCGTAGTGGTTGGTTAACAGCGCTCGACTGGACAAATCAGTGGGTGTATCAAGTCAATGTGCTCTACGGCGGTACCCGCCAAGGGGAATTGACCCAGTTTTTGGTGGATTTAGCGGATTTTTCTTGCAGTACCAGCTAACGCTGGCGCCATGCCGACCACAGCAGACAGGCAATGCCGATGTTAATGGCAATGTCGGCTACGTTAAAGACAGGAAACTGAATTAAGCGAAAATCTAAGAAGTCAACGACCTCGCCGGTGAGAAAGCGATCAATACCGTTGCCCAAAGCACCGCCGAGTAAACAGCCATAGCCCACCTGCTGCCAGCGATCTAAGCGCGGACCTAGGACTCCCCAAACGATCAGACCTAAGCTAACAATGAGGGACAGCCAGCGTAACCAGAGACTGCCGTTGGCAAAGAGGCTAAAAGCCGCGCCGGTATTGGCGACGTAAGTAATATGAAAAACACCGGGGATAATTGGCGTTGTTTGCGGTGGCACTGTTAGGGCATAAGTAGCCAAAATCCACTCTTTGGTCAGGCGATCGCTGATTAAGGCAAGGCTAGAAGCCCACCAAAAGAGGGGGTTCTTGATCTTGAGTTGCTGACTACTCATCCCACGGCACTGAGGGCGGCCACGGAGACCCGTGCTGCTACCTGTTGGGCGATCGCCCGCAGGGCTTGAGCGGAAGCTGACTGTGGATCACTGATGAGAATCGGCTGACCCAAATCTCCCCCTTCCCGCACAGGCAACTCCAAGGGCACCTGTCCCAAAAGGGGCACTCCCATCTCTGCCGCTAGGGCTTCGCCGCCGCCACTGCCAAAAATGTCATAGCGACGATTGGGCAGATCGGGGGGGATAAAGTAGCTCATATTTTCCACCAGACCGAGAACCGTTACCCCCAGTTGCTGAAACATCCGCAAGCCGCGCCGGGCATCCCCAAGGGCAACGGGTTGCGGTGTAGTCACAATCACCACCCCTGCCATGGGCACTGCCTGCGCTAGGGTGAGTTGCGCATCCCCAGTGCCGGGGGGTAAATCCACAATCAGATAGTCTAGACTTCCCCAATCGCTTTGGTAGAGAAATTGGCGAATAATGCCATTGAGCATAGGACCGCGCCAAATCACCGGCTGATCGCGCTCAATCAGGAAGGCCATGGAGACCACCTTTAGGCCGTGGGCAACTGGGGGTACCAGGACCTCTCCTCTGGCTTCCTTGCGTACTTCGACAATGGCCTCCTCTAGTCCCAGCATTGTGGGTACATTGGGGCCATAGATGTCGGCATCAATCATGCCAACCGCTGCGCCGGCTTGGGCAAGGGCAAGGGCTAAATTCACGGCAACGGTACTTTTGCCGACCCCCCCTTTACCGCTGGAGACGGCAATGATGTTCTTGACCCCCGGTATATCGGTGCGATCGGGCAGGCTTTTTTGCTGCGGCGTTTCGGCGGTAACCGCCACTTGCACATCCATCACCCCCGGCAGAGTAAAGACGGCTTTTTTGCAATCCTCCACAATAAATTCCCGCAGAGGGCAGGCGGGGGTTGTCAGCACCAAGGTAAAGCGAACCGTGCCCTCCTCAATGGCGACATCGCGGATCATGTTCAACTCCACCAGCGATCGCCGCAGCTCGGGATCTTCCACGGGACGGAGCACGGCCAACACAGACTCAACGGTAAGAGGGGCACTCATGCAGATGATTCATTACAGTGGCTACTTAGATAGCGATCGTACCACTGTTGGGCAGATTCCCCCGCCCACCACAGCAGTGATACAGCCCTGTGCCCGAGAATGCCATAGGCCTAAGAGAGCTAAAACGGCTCTCAGACAGGATTACATTATTTCAGAAAAGGGCGGTATTCTGGAAAATATTAGCTACTTGGGATCAGAAGGACTGCAACGTTGACTCACTCCACCCTCCACCAACCTGCCACAGCCGCCGGCCAAGGCCTGCAACGCCAACTCATTGTCATTCTCGATTTTGGGTCACAATACTCCGAACTCATTGCCCGCCGCATTCGGGAAACCCAGGTCTATTCCGAGGTCATTTCCTACCGCACCACCGCTGAGCAACTGGCGCAATTGGCACCCAAGGGCATTATTCTCTCCGGTGGTCCTAGCTCTGTCTATGACGAGAATGCGCCCCAATGCGATCCTGAGATTTGGAACTTGGGGATTCCTATCCTTGGGGTGTGCTATGGCATGCAACTGATGGTGCAACAGTTGGGGGGAACTGTAGAACGAGCCAGCGCTGGGGAGTACGGGAAGGCAGCGCTCTTTATTGATGACCCCACAGATCTGCTCACCAATGTGGAGCAGGAAACGATTATGTGGATGAGTCATGGTGATAGCGTGACCAAGTTGCCCCCCGGTTTTCGCGTCCTAGCCCATACCCACAATACGCCAATGGCGGCGATCGCCGATCCAGAGCGGAAACTCTATGGCGTTCAGTTCCACCCAGAGGTGGTGCATTCCGTAGGCGGCATTGCCCTAATCCGCAACTTTGTCTATCACATTTGCGACTGCGAACCCACTTGGACCACTGCCGCCTTTGTCGAAGAAGCCATCCGCGAAGTGCGCGCCAAAGTGGGGGACAAACGGGTTCTCCTTGCTTTATCCGGGGGAGTGGATTCCTCCACCTTGGCCTTTTTACTCCACCGGGCAATAGGGGATCAACTCACCTGCATGTTCATTGATCAGGGCTTTATGCGCAAAGGGGAACCTGAGCGCCTCCTCAAGCTCTTTCAGGAGCAATTTCACATCAAGGTGGAGTACATCAATGCCCGCGATCGCTTCCTTGCCCAGTTGGTGGGGGTCACCGACCCCGAAGAAAAGCGCAAACGCATTGGCCATGAGTTTATCCGTGTTTTTGAGGAAGAGTCCCAGCGGCTGGGACCGTTTGACTACCTGGCTCAGGGAACACTCTATCCCGATGTCATTGAATCGGCCAATACGAACATTGACCCCCAAACTGGTGAGCGCGTTGCTGTTAAAATCAAGAGCCATCACAATGTGGGCGGCCTTCCTGAAAATCTCCGCTTTAAGCTAGTGGAACCCCTGCGGAAACTCTTTAAGGATGAAGTACGCCAAGTGGGGCGATCGCTGGGGCTGCCCGAAGAGATTGTGCAACGGCATCCCTTTCCCGGTCCGGGTTTAGCGATTCGGATTCTGGGGGAAGTCACCCCTGAACGCCTAGAAATTCTGCGGGAGGCGGACTACATTGTGCGGCAGGAAATTAACCGCGCCGAGATGTACCACGACTTTTGGCAAGCCTTTGCCGTACTGTTGCCAATTCGCACCGTGGGGGTGATGGGAGATCAGCGCACCTATGCCTATCCGGTGGTGCTGCGGTTTGTGACCAGTGAAGATGGCATGACCGCCGACTGGGCACGAGTGCCCTACGACCTCCTTGAGCGCATTTCCAACCGCATTGTCAACGAAGTACCGGGGGTGAATCGGGTCGTCTATGACATTACCTCCAAGCCCCCCGGCACCATTGAGTGGGAATAAACTTGCCGGCCAGGGGTGCGATAGTTTAAGTGGAAGAGAGGATGGTGTGAGTGATGTGGCATGAATAGCAAATGGGTACTGGTCTTCGGTTTCAGTGCAGGCACCGACGCCGGTCATTGCCGAAGCACCCCAGTATCGCATTCCTCCCTTAATGCGTCCGCCCACCCGTCTGTTTAATTTGGAGACGGCCAATATCCTACCGGAGCAAACCCTTGAATTGCGGGGGGGAATTCGTAATTATGATCCCGGCCCCTTGGGTCAAGGGGGTGGCCTGCAAATTTTCTATGGTTCCCTCGACTATGCCATTAACAACCGCACCCAGGTCAGTTTTAGCGCCAATCTCTTCGACGATCTTCTGGGGCGCGTGATTAATGGTCGTCAACCTGAGGTGCAAATAGCTGCCCTTGCTGCTGGCCTTAAGTATCAGATACATCACCGTAAAAACTTAGCAATTGGAGTTGGGGGTTCCCTAGAAGCCCTGTGGGTCTCCTCAAACAACTTTCTTTTTGTGCCCACAGCTGAAACCCTGGGTACGTGGACACTAGCCGGTTCGCTCCAGTTCCCCATTACCTACTCGCTTAGCCCTCAACTGCAGTGGCACTTTACGCCAAATCTCACCTACTTTCCCGACACAGTGAACAAGGGAGGAGACTTTTACGGCACAAACTTCAACTTTGGCACAGGCATCAGTTGGCAGCCCCATCCTCGCTTTAACCTTTTTGCCGATGTCAATCTGCCTGTAGGCCCTGGGGGCAATGCCGTGCGCAGTAGCGATGGCGCGATCGTCAACCTGCCGGTGTGGAGCCTCGGACTGCGCTTTCTCGCTACCCCCCTCGTTGCCATTGATCTGGCCGCAACTAATGGCCTTGGCATCACACCGGCAACGCGAACGCTTGCTTTTTTGCCAGATGCCGATCAAGTGGCAATTATGGCCGGCTTGACTTACACTCCCAACAGCGGACCTAATTTTTCCCCTCCCCTGCTGCCTAGGTTTCGCCGTGGGTCTCGGCAAGCTCTCACGGAGCGCGATCGCTATCTGCTCTTCAATGGTTTGACCCTCACCTCTGCTGGCACGCTGGAGCCGGGGATGTTCCACTTACGAGCTAACACAGGCACAGCGGGAACAGGCTGGCAAATGGGGATTAGCTTGGGTGAGGATGCCCAATTTACAGTTGCTGTGGAGCAATGGGAACGAGGCGAAACCCTCTCGGAGACTTTCAACTATAGCCCCGGTTTGCAATTTGGCTTGGCTGCTAAGCTTCGCTTTCTTGATCAAACCCAAGGAGACCCTATTTCCCTTGCAATTCAGGGCTCATTTAATCACAGCTTTCCCACAGATGACCCCGGCCTTAGCCGCGGACTGGTCGGCGCTGAATTAAGCTTGATGCTGCAGCCCCATAAGACGCTGGCCTTACTGGTGAATCCCAAAGTTGGCCTCTTTACTCCTAGGAGCAAAATCGTTGGCGGCATTGGCGTGGGACTCAATCTGGAACTTACTCGCAATCTCCAATTTATTGCCGAAGCCACTCCCGTCTTTGGCCAAACCGGTGTTTATAGTGTCGGATTGCGCGATGTCGTCCCCCAGTGGGGCTTGGGAATTGATCTTTACGGGTCAAATGCAGCTGGCAGCAGTATTCCCAATGGGGGTCTAGTGGGTCAGGGGTCAGCGGGGGTGGGCGTCAACCTCCATTGGCTATTTGGTGGATCTCAGCGGAAAGCGGATTAGAAAAATTCTCCCCACTCAACTAATTTCGGGCAAGGTTTTCAAAGCGGGTGTATTGGGGGTCAAAAAGGAGCTTAACGGTACCCACCGGGCCGTTGCGGTGTTTGGCAATCAGGAGTTCGCAAATGCCGCGATCGGGGGTGTCGGGGTTATAGTATTCGTCGCGATACAGCAGGATCACTAAGTCGGCATCCTGTTCAATGGAACCAGATTCGCGCAAATCGGACATAAGAGGGCGTTTATTTTGCCGTGATTCGACACTGCGGCTCAGTTGGGAAAGGGCAATGACAGGTACATTCAGTTCCCGTGCCAGTCCTTTGAGGGAGCGGGTAATTTTCGAGAGTTCCTGCACCCGGCCCTCTGTCGTTTCTTCACCCCCCATTAGTTGCAGGTAGTCAATTAAAATGAGGCCGAGACCGTTGGGATGCTCCGCATGGAGACGACGGGCTGTGGAGCGAATCTCGCCAAGGGTGGGGTTGGGAGTGTCGTCAATGTAAATAGGCAGTTGGGAGAGAACACCAATTGCCCGACTCAGGGGTTCCCACTGGTGTTGGCTAATGCGCCCCGCCCGTAAATAGTTGCTGTCAATGCGGGCTTCGCTGGCGAGGAGACGTTGCACCAGTTGTTCCTTGGACATCTCAAGGCTGTAGATTGCCACCCCCAGGTTGTGAATTTCGGCAATGCGACGGGCAATTTGCAGGGCGATCGCCGTCTTGCCCATCGAAGGACGACCGGCAATGATAATTAAGTCCGATCGCTGGAAGCCCTGGGTCATGTTGTCCAGATCATAGAAATTGCAGAATAGACCCGGCTGAATGTTGCCGATCGCCCGTTGTTCTAATTCCTTAAACGTACGGGTAAGAATCTCATCGGTGCGGGTTAACCCCTGCTGAATCCGATCCTGCGTCACACTAAAGATCTGCTGCTCGGCCTGATCCAGGACCGCATTCAATGAGAGGCTACTATCGTAGCCCAGCTGCACCACTCGGGTACCCGCTTCAATGAGCTTGCGGCGCAGGTATTTTTCCTTGACCAAGAGGGCGTAGCGATCGATATTAATCGCACTCACGGTGCGCTCCACCAGCTCTGCCAGCTTTGTGTGCCCCCCCACCTGATCCAATAGCCCCTGATCCTGTAGCCAAGCAGTGACGCAGAGGAGATCCGTGGGGCTGCCACGACTGTGGAGGGAAATCGCTGCTCGGTAGATCTCGCGGTGGTCACTGAGGTAAAAGGCCTCAACCGGCAAAATATCCACCACACGGCTAATAGCTTCCGGGTCTAGGAGAATACCCCCCAAAATCCACTCTTCCGCTTCGAGGTTCTGGGGGGGAATGAGTTGGCTATCGGGCTGAAAGCTCGGTTCCTGAACCATCAGGGAAGTTAGCCCTCATCTGCAACCACTTGGATATTAAGTTTGACACTCACTTCGGGATGGAGCTTGATTTCAGCCGTGTAGGTGCCCAATTTGCGAATCTCGGGCAAAACCATGTTGCGGCGATCGATGGTTTCACCTGTGATCGCTTGAATGGCATTGGCCACATCTTGGGCCGTGACACTGCCAAAGAGCATATCCTTTTCGCCCACGGGCATTGAGATGGTAATGGTGGCCAGTTTTTCGAGGGTGGCTTTTTGTTTTTCCGCAGCGCTTTTGAGTTCGGCAAGCCGTTGCCGTTCTTTTTCTTGGAGCCGCTCTACCCGCCGTAGGGCATTGGGGGTTGCTGGCTCAGCAATTCCTCTGGGAAATAGGTAATTCCGGGCATAGCCGGGGGCGACTTCGACAACTTGACCTATTTGCCCAAGTTTATTGACAGTTTGATTCAGGACAACTTGCACCCGCTTTGCCATGGGGATCCTCTTTCATTAACTGGATGGGGTAACAGCAATCGCCAGTGCTGGTGGCGACGGCTGCTATTTTAAGACAAATAACGATTATATAGCCTCTAGGGTGCGAACACCCACAGTGCGCGACGCGATCGCGACAAAAAAGGGCAGAACCCCTGTTCCACCCTTGTACCGAGTTTGTTCTCAAGAATTGACTTAAAGGGGATGGAAGAGCAAGTCGGGATAGAAGCGATTAAACTCAATCAAAATCCCGGCAGTAATCGTCATCCAAATGGCAGCCAACACAGGCGCGGTGGAAAGATAGGTCAGAAAATGTTTCATGGCACGTCGTCCTTATGACAATTAACCAACAGTGGAGTTAGCGAGGAGAAACGGTGATTTCGTTATCTTTAGCGGTGAGTTCACCGGCGGCCAACTCTTTGAGGGCAGCCAAAGGCCAAGCAAACCCCGTGAGCATGCATTTGATGGCAAGGGGCACATCAATAATAATTTCCTTTTCGTTAGCTTCACCGCTGTGACGCACCGCAATCAAGTAGGCACGACCCACCCAGCCAATCCAGCCGGCAATGTACAGGAAAAGCACACTGGGGATGAGGAAATCACCGGCATGGCTGAGGCGACCGTCCACCACGAGGTGGGGCAGCCCATCTTCGCCACACAGGGCTTGGCTGTAGCGCTCAAAGCGTTTTTGACCAGAGGTTGGATCAGCGGTGGTATTTACAGCAGCGGCAGCGCGCTTTTGAAAGGCAGGAGAATCTTTGCAGGGGACAAGTCCTGCCACCTCAGCGGAGGCTAAAGGGGTAAAGCCTAACCACAGGGTCAAGACAAGGAGTAGGGCTAACAATTGACGCATGGAGTGTTGTCCTCAAATGCAGACAGGTCAAAGTGCATTCACGGAGAGAGCAATCCCTCCCAAAGCTGCCATCATTTTAGCGGATGGGCTTCAACCCAACCCCAGGGAAAAGGTTAATAATTTTTACGAGCGCAAATAGGAACTAATGCTTTCTGTGGCGATCGCTCTATAGTTGCTCGATGCTGCCGCGCAAACTGTGTCTATTGAGTCAGACAAAGCTCCTTTGCTACACTGGATCTATTGCTGGAATTGACTTTGAAGCGTTTGGATGTCGGTGGCGCTGGGGGAAGAGCTGGCCCACTGTAAGGTCTCAACTATGAAAAGTGTTTCTCCTATTTCCCCCCTCATGGATGCTGACCTGACATTTAACTTACCCGATCAGAAGATTCTTGAGACCTTACCTCCCCAGCAATTGGTAGCGATTATCTTGCGTCAGCAGCAAATTATTAATCAACTGCGCCATAGCCTATCGCAGATTCCCGCTGCCCCTGAGACCCCACCCCCCTCAGACCCCCATCTAGCTCTGGTGAGCGAGGACACGGTTTGTTATTTTCCCTTAACGAAGGGGAACTGCTGGACAATAGGCCGCAGTGAAGACAATTCCCTTGTGCTCAGCGATCGCTGGATCTCGCGGAACCACGCCATGATTCAGCGCATGGGACAGGGAGAGTTCTATCTTATTGATCTTGGCAGCCGCAATGGCACATTTGTGAATGGTCGCCGCGTCAGTATTCCCATCGCCCTGCGCAATGGCGATCGCATTACCTTTGGCCAAACGGAACTGGACTTTTTTCACGAACCCTTTGCCCCTCTGTTTACTGAAAATGCCACTTTGTCCTTGCCCCAATCGGAAGGCTTCTCCACCGCATTGCTCCATGTCCGCCGCCTGTTGACGGTTCTCGTTGTTGATATTCGTGACTTCACTAAGTTGACGCGGCACCTAGAAGAGGAACTACTGTCGGAGCTAATTGGCACATGGTTTCATCGTGCAGGTGAGATTATCCGTCAATACGGCAGTTGGGTAGATAAGTATATTGGCGATGCGGTCATGGCGGTTTGGATCCACGACAGCGAGGAAATTGGCTATCAAGAAATTTGCCACACCCTCTCTGCCCTAGAGGATCTACGGCTGATGACGGGAGAACTGCACCGGCAATATCCCTTGCCGTGGCCATTGCGCATTGGTTCCGGCTTGAATACGGGCTATGCAATGGTGGGTAATACAGGGAGTGGCGATCGCCCCGACTATACTGCCCTAGGAGACACCGTTAACACTGCCTTTCGCCTCGAGAGTGCCACCAAAACCATTGCCGCTGATCTAGCCATGGGGGCAACCACTTACCACTACCTTGTGCAGTCTTGTCCAAGCCCTGTCCCTTTTCGACCGCAAGTGCTGAACCTCAAGGGCTATGATGCTCCTGTGCCTGCCTACGTGGGCAGCTTTGATGACCTCCATGAATTCCTTGTCCAAGCTATCAAAGACAGGGACACCCTGCACTAACCACCTGAAAAAAGAGATTCAGGGGCAGCCTCCCTCTGATATTATTGAATCACACGTAGGGGACAGCCTAGACATCAGTCTATTGTGGGCATTATGCCTCAGTTTCCTCTGTTACCCTGCTAACAATCGGCTACCGCCGCCTGCGCTCGCTGTGCGATGTGGTCAGTTCTTTTCTTTACTTTGACTCTGAATGAACCGCTGTTTTTTGTAATGACCTATGAGATGTGGGAGGTAAAGGAGTTATGCAACGTTTGGGCCGCTGGCTAGCACTGGCTTACTTCGTGGGCGTTAGCCTGTTGGGCTGGATCAACTGGAGTGCCCCAACCTTGGCGGCAAGTGCATCCACCGAGGAAGAGCTGGTCAATGTGGTAGATGAGAAACTCGGCACTGCCTTTGGTGAAAAAATTGACCTTAACAATGCCAACATTGCCGCCTTTATTCAATACCGAGGTCTGTACCCAACTCTAGCAAAACTCATTATTAAAAACGCTCCCTATCAATCCGTTGAGGATGTCCTGAACATTCCCGGCTTGACGGAGCGGCAAAAAGAAATTTTGCGGCAAAATTTGGATCACTTTACCGTAACGGAGATGGAAACGGCTCTCGTTGAGGGGGGCGATCGCTATAATAATGGGCTATACAAGTAACCGCCCTCGTTAGATAAATTTTGGGTTAGCGTTGACTCCCGCAACTTCTGGATTTGATGTCTTAATCATTGGCAGTGGTGCTGCGGGTCTCAGTGCTGCCCTTGCCCTTCCCTCCTGCTATCGCATTGGCTTGATTACCAAAACCGACCTCCAGCAATCTGCCAGTGGCTGGGCACAGGGTGGTATGGCTGCGGCCATTGACCCGACAGATTCTCCCTTACTCCATGCCCAAGACACCCTAGCTGCGGGAGCGGGTCTCTGCGACCCAGTAAGTGTCCAGTTCTTGGTTGAGCAGGCACCGGCCCAGGTTGAGCGGCTCTTGTCCCTGGGGGTAGCCTTTGATCGCACAGGCGATCGCCCTGCCCTGACCCTTGAAGCTGCCCATTCCCGTCCCCGTGTTCTTCATGCCGCTGATACGACGGGGCAAGCCCTAATTACCACCCTGTTAAAACGGGTGACTGCTGCGTCCCATATCACTCTCTTACCCAATAGCTTTGTCTTTGATCTGTGGCTAGAGTCGGGGCAATGCTGTGGCGTGTGTCTATTGCATCGGGGACGGTTTCAGTGGTTAAGGGCAGGGGCGGTTGTGCTGGCCACAGGCGGCGGCGGTCAAGTTTTTGCCCAAACCACCAATCCTCCCATAAGCACTGGCGATGGTGTGGCAATGGCATGGCGGGCGGGAGCGCAGATTCGCGATGTCGAGTTTTTCCAATTCCATCCCACGGCTCTCGCTGTTGAGGGGGCGCCGCGATTTCTCATCAGTGAAGCAGTCAGGGGTGAAGGGGCGCATTTAATAGACCACACCGGTCATCGCTTTGTGGCGGATTACCATCCTGCTGGGGAGCTTGCACCGCGGGATATTGTCAGTCGTGCCATCTACCGCCACCTGCAGCAAACCCATGCCCCCTATGTCTGGCTGGACTTGCGACCGATTCCCCGCGATCGCCTGCACTACCGCTTTCCAAAAATTATTGCTGTCTGTCGGCAGTGGGGCATTGACGTTGAGGAGCAGCCCATTCCCGTGTCCCCCGCTGCCCACTACTGGATGGGGGGAGTGGTCACTGATTTACAGGCCAAAACCAGCCTTTCCGGCCTCTATGCTGTTGGCGAAGTGGCCAGCACCGGCGTTCACGGCGCGAATCGCCTTGCGAGTAACTCCCTGTTGGAATGCTTTGTCTTTTCAGCGCAACTGGCACATCTGCACCCTCAGTCCCTCCCCTTGGGGGTGTCCCCTGTTGGTCAGCAAGCCCTTGAAATTAAGCCCGTCAGTTTTCGTCAGTGGCGCCAAAATCTGCGGGAACTCCTGTGGCAAAGTGCTGGGATTTGTCGCGATGCCCCGACGCTGATGGCTGCTCTTTCCCAAGTGAAGGAATGGCGCCAAGAGCTGCTGGCTCATCCAATCGCGATCGCCTTTCGTCAACTAGACCCCAGTTACTGCTATACCCTCAGCAATGAAGCCGCGCAAACGACCCTTTGGGAATGGGGCGAGCTACGCAACCTTTTGGACATTGCCTACTTAATTCTCAAAAGTGCCCTTTTTCGGGAGGAAAGCCGAGGGGGTCACTATCGCCAAGACTATCCCCAGCCCGATCCCAACTGGCAAATGCATACCCTGATTCGGGGAGAGCACTGGCAAAAAGCGCCCATTCAAGGCGTCCAGAGTAAACTATAGTGGCTATAGATTTCATAAATTTTTGCAGTGCTCTATCCCTATGATGCAGTCACGGCGTGTGCAGGAAAGTTTGGTGGGTCTGGTGATCCTTGCAGGCTTAGCCACATTGGGGGTCGGCCTTTTGTGGTTGCGGGGCAACCTTGCCGGTGCCAATAGCTACACCCTTGAGGTGGAATTGGAGACCGCACCGGGCTTGGCAGTGGGAACACAGGTGCGCTATCGGGGTGTCCAAGTGGGACGAGTCACGGCCATTGGTTTTGATGCCAACGGTGTTCAAGTTACTGTGCGTGTCAACAATGTGCTGATTCCCCGTGGGGCTGTACCGGAGATTCGACAGTCGGGATTCATTGGTCAGGCCTTCTTAGACTTTACCCCCAAGGAGCGAGTGCCGGAGATTCCAGAGGGTGTAACGGCCTTTGCGCCCAAATGTCAGCCAGAGTTGATTTACTGCAATGGCGATCGCGTAACCGGCGTACGTACTGCCAGCTTAGAAGATTTAGTGCGAGCGGCAAGCCGCTTTGCCACCGCCCTTGAGGAATCGAGGATTATCAACAATGCCAATACCCTCATTTTGGGGGCAACCCGCACTATCAACCGGGCTGATCAATCCTTGACGAAGATGACCACTGCCCTTGATAGCTTCAACGCCCTCAGTAACGAAGCCCGTGCCGAACTACGGAATTTTGGCACCGCCTCGCGGGCCGTGACCCGTGCGGCCAATCAAATCAGTGAAATCGTTGAGGTCAACCGCACCACCATTAACTCTGCTTTGCGCAACATTGACGGCGCTGCCCGAGATCTAAGAACCACCCTCAAGGCACTGCGACCCCTGACGCATCAACTGGAGCAGGGGGAATTGCTGGCTAATTTAGACAGGCTCATTAAAAATGGTGCGGAAGCCGCAGCCAATCTCAATAAAGTTTCCGGGGCGCTAAGTAGTCCAATTATTATGCTGTCGATCGCCCAAACCTTAGATGCTGCACGCGCCACATTTATCAATGCCCAAAAATTGACGAATGATTTGCTCAAACTCACCAGCGATCAATCCTTTCAATCCGATTTGCGACGCCTCATTAAAATCCTGAGCCGCCTCTTAGCTTCAAGCCAAGACCTTGAGCAGCAATTCTTAGCACTCCATGCTACTGCCCTAAGAGCAACTCAATCTGTCCCCTCCAGTTCTGCCCTCACTCCAACCGTGGCAGCCACGCCAACCAAGGAGGAAGAAGCCGCAATTACAAGGGATAGTGATACAAGTGATCCCTAGACTGACAATGGGTGTATTGGAGTGCAATAATCCCCTAAATCACACTGCAACTAACGAGCAGTTTCTGTGTAACCCATGCGGGTAAAGCGGACTTCGACACGACGACGGGAAACATCTGGATTACGGTTCACTGGCCCTAAGTTACCGTTGAGTCCAACACTTTCCGTAGGATCAATTGCCAGTACCCCATCCCGCCCGCCCCAACGCCCAACCCACGCCAGCCCGTCCTTTTGCTGGGGGGTGAAGGGACGATTGCCGGGAACCAGAGGTGGATTCATAATCAGGGGCTTAAATTGCGAGATTTTTAGGGTTAAGGGGGTCGCCTCTGTTTATCATAAACCTAGGGAATCAGGGTGTAGAGCCACAATTTTAGAGTGATTGGTTGTTACTGGAGATACGACTTGCCATGGAGAATGCCTTACCTGCAATTTATCTCAGTGTGTTGATTATTCTACTGGGCGTCTCAGCATGGTTTGTGGTCAAACAAATTCTCAAAACCCGTCGCATTGAATCTAGTTTGGCACGCCTCCAACGCAAACTCAAGCAGGAACCGGGCACGACTCAGGAATACTTTGAGCTAGGCAGCATCTACCTCACCAAAAAACTGGCCAGTCAAGCCATTCCTCTCTTTCAAAAAGCCTTGAAGGCGGCTGAAAGCGAAGGGGAAACCTACGTTGCCCCGATTTACAATGCCCTTGGCTACGCCTACTTTATGCAGGAGCAGTATGACTTGGCAATTCGCCAGTACAAAGAAGCCCTGAAGAATCAACCAGAATATGTGACCGCCGCTAACAACCTCGGTCACGCCTACGAGAAAAAGAATTTAGTCCAGCCTGCCCTAGAGGCCTATCAGCACACGCTGAAATACGACCCCAATAACGCGATCGCCCAACGGCGGGTAAACGCCCTGAAAAAACGGTTGAGTGGCACGGCAGCTTAAGGAGACCTCAGGCAACAAAAAACTGGCTAGGACATTCCCCAACCAGTGCTCAATTCACTATTTTCACTATTTAGGCTAGGTTTAAGTATTTTAGCTGGGTAAGCTAGCCCGCGGCTTAGGCGTCCCCTTCAATGTAGAGGAACAGCAATCCCATCACCACCGTGGGCATCAGCCAGCACACCACGGGAATAAAAATCCAAGGCAAAAAGGATGCAGCATAAGATCCCATCATAATCAGCGGTTCTCCTTCTGGATGTTCAAAATTGGGGTGACCAAGGCTCTAGTTAAAAAGACCGGTCATGATGCCATCAACAACAGAGAAGTTTTCAAGGAGGAAGAAGGCGACAAAGGCTGCTCCCATAGCCCCCACAAAGAAGCCGGCCGTAAACTGACTCCAACCTTCAGCGGTTTTCAGGGGATCGCTGCTGCTGCCACCCTTTTGAAAACTGACCAGACCATAGGCTGCTAAGCAGGCCGTGGCAATCAAAATCAGGGCGATACCAGAAATCAAACCGCCCAAGTTGGCCACATCGGAATCCCGTAGGGGACCAAGCTTGACCCAAGGACCGATGACAAAGTAGCCGTGAGCCATGCCAATTTCCAGCCCCCGCAGAATCGGGGAGAGGCCCTGACGATAGGCGGGGAGGTTACCGATAAACGTCTTCACTAGGCCAGAGTCGGAAATGGGTGTTGATAAGTGCCCCACAAAGGGATCGCCATTGTATGGCTTAATCAGTTCTTCTGCCATGATTTTTATTTCCCTAGCATTCCGTCATGTCCGCGCACAGGCACAGACCTAAGTGGTTATTCTAGGCAAGGGTGGGCGATCGCGCGAGAGACAGCGTTCATCTCTTCAAGAAAGTTCATGTATCGCAACATCCCCTTACGCGGCCTCACCCCTGATCTTGGGTTAGTAGGTGGGT
The DNA here is from genome assembly GCF_937958135.1 of uncultured Thermosynechococcus sp. Lineage (NCBI taxonomy): Bacteria > Bacillati > Cyanobacteriota > Cyanophyceae > Acaryochloridales > Thermosynechococcaceae > Thermosynechococcus > uncultured Thermosynechococcus sp. The sequence continues at coordinate 30,413 of NZ_CALGOG010000051.1, forward strand.
ACGTTAGGATCGATTTCCTGACTCCAGGCGTTGATGCCCCCTTTGATATTGATCCCCTCAATGCCGGCTTGCTTAAGAATGCCTAGGGCTTTGGCAGAGCGCCCCCCCATTTTGCAGTGCACCAAGAGGCGATGGCCATTCAGCAGACTGCGGATTTTCTCCACACCGGGGCCATTTTCAATTTCCGAGAGGGGAACAAGCACAGAGCCAGGAATCCTAGCAATTTCGTACTCATTGGGGTTGCGCACATCCACGAGCACGTAATCTTGGGCACCGCTGTCCATGAGGGCCTTGAGTTCCTGCACGGTCATTTCGGGAATTTCTGCCATTTGGGCGGCCTCCTGGGCTTTGGCTTGGCGAATACCACAGAATTCTTCATAGTCAATGAGCTTGTCAATCACTGGCCGCTCAGGGTTGGGGCGCAGCTTCAGTTCACGGAATTTCATCTCTAGGGCATTAAAGAGCAGGAGACGACCACTGAGGGTAGTACCCTTGCCAAGAATGATTTTAATCGTCTCCGTGGCCTGGATAAGACCAATGATGCCTGGTAGAATTCCCAGTACTCCGCCTTCCGCACAGGAGGGGACTAGACCCGGCGGCGGCGGTTCGGGGTAGAGATCGCGGTAATTGGGTCCGCCTTCATAGTTAAAGACGGTGGCTTGGCCTTCAAAGCGAAAGATCGAGCCATAGACATTGGGCTTATTGAGAAGCACGCAGGCATCGTTGACCAAGTAGCGGGTGGGGAAGTTGTCGGTGCCATCCACCACAATGTCGTAATCCGCCATAATCTCAAGGGCATTGGCGGCGCTCAAACGGGTTTCGTAGAGATCCACTTGGCAGTGGGGATTGATTTCCAGGATGCGGTGCTTGGCAGATTGAATTTTCGGCTTGCCCACCCAAGAGGTACCGTGAATGACCTGCCGTTGCAAGTTGGAGCTATCCACCACATCAAAATCCACGATGCCAAGGCGCCCTACACCGGCAGCGGCAAGATAAAGCAGTAGGGGTGAGCCTAGACCGCCTGTGCCAATGCACAACACACTGGCTGCCTTGAGGCGCTTTTGACCCTCAACACCCACCTCCGGCAAGATCAGATGGCGGGAATAGCGTTCGTATTCGTCCTTCGTGAGTTCAATCTTGGAGAGATCTGGATTCAGCATGGTAGCCCTTCATCAAAAATGCGGCTGATCTAACCCGATCAGCAAGGGTGAGGGGATGCTCTCTATTGTACTCAGGAGCGGGACAGCGGATCTGCCAAGGTTTCAATGGTCAACACTTGAGGTGGGGTGGCATCCGGCGGATAGAGCAGGGTGAATTGAACCCGGCGGATTTCTTGGGGTTGCAGCGTTAGCCGCACCAGATCCTCTCCCTGCTGGCCTTGGCGTTGGACAAGGTGAATGATTCGACTTTGGGGGGTGCCTTGATCGTCGCGGAAGCGCAGTCGGACACTGCCTCGGAAAAAGATGCGGTTGGGCGGCTCGGCAAAGAACCGTAATCCGCTGGCGGGGGTGTCGAACTTGATAGGAGTTTGGAGGGCAAGGCGCACGGTGTGGGGGCGATCGCTGGTATTTTTCAACGGTAGAATCAAGTCGTATTCAACGCCGTAGTTGCCGTGGGCTGCATAGGCCGTATCGGGATAACGCCGCACCAAAGGAGCGCTTTGAATTTGCCCGCTGCCCAAGCGCCCTGCCACCAAGGAACTGATGGGATAGGAAAAAGCGCTGCCCGCTTCGGGAATGGGAATCGGTGGCTGTTGCGGATTGTGCCAGCGGGAGCCAAGGGCAACACCGGCCACTCGGCCATAGATAATCCTGCCCCCTTGATCGGGAGGGGTGGGAGGGCGATCGCGGGGCGTGACCAGTTCCCCTTCCATGAGAGTCTGCTGCCATTGCTCGAGGGTCGGCGGTTCATGGCCAAAGCGGGCTAAACCGGCAAGGTAAATCTCACCGCTGCTGCGGGCACGAATCAGCAGGGAACGGCCATTGAGGGGGGGATCTAGTCCTTGGACAGGAATCGGTAAATTGGCAATCAGGGCATAACTGCGAGGGGAAATCACAATTTGGGCAGGCCAGCCTGCTTGCCGCCGTCGTTGCAGAATATCCAGCATGACGCGATCGCCCGGACCGGCAAAACTTTGCCCTAGATCATTGGCCTGTTGACTGGGCAGGGGACGAAAGGGGGCATCCGGTTGACTTAGGTAACTGGCGGCATGGATTAAATTCACCGTGACCGGTTCAGAGCGGGGGTTATAGGCCAGAATTCCCAAGTAGAGGGTCGTCCGATCCTGCGGGTCGAGGGGGCGGGCAATATGGTGGGCAAAAATATCAAAGCGATCGCGAAACGAAAAGTTCAAGTGGGCACTGGGGGTAGCTTTACCTGCTGGCGGAAATGTGGACAGGAGAATGCCCGGCCGCTGGACTACCTCTGGGCTATTGCTATTGAACACCGGCACTTGGTCAAGGGCACCGGGTAAAGGCAGCACTTTTTGCGGTGTTTCAATCGTTTCTGGCGCTTGAGCCATCGCTGGAAAAATGACCACAAGGGCCGCCCAGCTCCCCAGCCACCAACGGCGTTCAATGGCCATTCTCCCAACTTAGTCCAACTTAGTAGTTAATCTGCAGCGTTACACTTGCCTCCACCTGTAATTCCCCGGACACCACAGGTGTGCTCTCCGCCATTGTTGCCGCGCGAACAACAAAGGGTCTAGGCGGTGGCATTGCCTGACTAATCTGAATACTCACTACTTGGCGCGGCTGCAGATTGAGGGCACTTAGGACTACTTGGGCTTGACTTTGGGCCTCTTGGGTGGCCCGCTGTAGGGCAGTGCGTTGGGCAGCAGCAATGGTGGCCTCCGGAGCAGTAAAGCTAATGTTCTCGATTGTGGTTGCGCCGGCTTGGACGGCAGCGTCAAGCAGGGGGCCTACGCGATCGCTGGCAATGCGAAAACTCACAGTATTGCGACCGATGTAGCCCAGCAAAATTCGCCGATTCTCCTTGTATTCATAGTTGGGCGCGAGGCTTAGCCCCGTGGTTTGCAGTTGACTGACCTCCCGTCCCCGCAGCACCGCCAAAACGGCGTTGGCTCGCCGTGCCACCTCCTGCTGCACCTCCTGAGCTGTACGGCCTTGAACTTCAACGCCAAGGCTGACTTGGGCAAGGGTGGCGGAAATGGCTTCTGTGCCCCGACCGGTTACCGTGAGGATACGTTGGGCTTCTTGACCCATGGCGGGTTGCTTAGCAATCACAACCGCCCCCCCAAACAGAAGAGCGGCAAGACCAAGGGTATAGATAGGCGCCAGTGTCTCTTTTATAGCGGTATTCACCACAGTTAACTCAAACACTTGTCAACTTCTCGTTTCTCCAGACCGCCGTGGATGGGGCGCTGTTCCTCCTTAGGAACGAATGGTGTGAATCTTAATAAAATTTGTTCCCTGGGGAGTTTGGGCAGGAATCCCCCCTAGAATTACAATCTTATCCCCCTCGGTGGCTATCTGATGCTCCTTAAGTTGGTTTTCAGCTACGGCAATCATCCCTTCAAAGGTCAGGGGGAGCGTTTCCAAAAGAATCGGCTTCACGCCCCAGAGCAAATTCATCCAGTGATAAACCCGCGGGCGATCCGTAAAGGCAACAATCATGGGTTTTACCCGTTCTCCAGAGGCAATGGTTGCAGTGTAGCCCGTTTCCGTAAAGCAGGCGATCGCCCGCAGATCAAGGATTTTGGTAATAGTCGTCAGGGCCTCCCCCAGCGCATGGGTCTCATCATTGCGGTAGGCGGGCATATTCTCAAACTCAAGGTGCGGCTCCACATCTGCGGCAATGCGCGCTAGCATCTTCACCGCTTGCACGGGAAAAGCTCCCACTGCCGATTCTCCCGACAGCATCACTGCATCGGTGCCATCGAGAATGGCGTTGGCAACGTCACTGGCCTCTGCCCGTGTGGGTCGGGGATGGTGGATCATACTTTCCAGCATTTGCGTTGCCGTGATTACGGGAATGCTGCGGTAGTTGCACTCGCGAATAATCTGCTTTTGCAGCAGCGGCACTTTCTCTACCCGCATTTCTACGCCCAGATCACCGCGGGCAACCATAATGGCATCGGCTACACCCAAGATTGCCGAGAGATTTTCCACCGCCTGAGGTTTCTCGATTTTGGCCAGCACTGGCATATCCCCAGCACCATGGGCAGCAAGGTACCCTCGCAACTCCCAGAGATCCTCGGCGCGGCGCACAAAACTCAGGGAGATAATATCAACCCCTTGCTCAATGCCAAATTGAATGTCTTGCTTGTCTTTATCCGTGAGGGAAGGTAACCGCAAATTCAGATCCGGCAAGTTCACCCCCTTGCGACTTTTCAGCGTGCCCCCCTGCACGACTCGGCAGATGACCGTATTTCCCCTAATCGCCTCAACCTCTAATTCCAAGAGGCCATCGTCCAAGAGCACCTGCATCCCCGGCTGTGCCTCTTCGGCAAGGTAAGGATAATCAATGCCAATGCCCTGCATCTGTTTCTCGGTGAGCGGCACAAGGTGGACTTGCTCCCCTTCCACCAATTCAATGCTCCCTTTAGGAAGCTCGCCGACACGAATTTTAGGGCCTTGTAAATCTTGCAGGAGCGTCAGAGGCGTTGCTTCTGCACTGGCCACTTGCCGCAGCAGGGCAATGGTTTCGGCATGCTCCTGATAGTCGCCGTGGGAAAAGTTTAACCGCGCCACATTCATGCCGGCAGCCAGCATCTGCTGAATCACGTCCCGCGATCGACTGGCAGGGCCAATGGTGGCGACAATTTTGGTGCGACGAAAAAGCATAAAAGAAGGGGATAATGGGTCATTCCCTAAATCTTAGGTATAGATCAGGAAATTCAGCAGTATTCTGGCTTGCATTCAGGATTAAGTTTTGTGGATACAGGGATGTGGCTATAATTTGCCTCGTGACGCTTAGCTTGTGGAGGCCGCGATGACACGTCCCCTCACGCCCGATAATCAAACACTGAGTCGTCCTTGGACGTGGCAAGATGGCCTGATTATTCTGGCCTTGATTGCCCTGATTTTTTGGATTGTCAATACCGCTGCTCAGTTTACAGGGGAGTACGATCCCACGATTACCATTGAGCTGAGTCCGGCGGTCTTGCCGAGTTACACCGCTCAAACGCTCCTGCGGATGCTCATTGCCTACATTATTTCCTTGGTGTTTAGCATCCTCTATTCCTATATTGCCTACTACAACCGTACTGCCGAAAAAGTCCTGTTGCCTCTATTGGATATTCTGCAATCGATTCCCGTGCTGTCGTTTCTTCCGGGGGTGGTGCTGGCACTGATTGCCCTCTTTCCGGGAAGTCGTATTGGTGTGGAGTTGGCGGCCATTATTCTCATCTTCACGGGGATGGCCTGGAACATGACATTTAGCTTTTACCAGTCTTTGATTGGTGTGCCTCAGGAGCTGCGGGAGGTGGCAAAAATTTATCGGCTGGGGTGGTGGCAGCAGGTGTGGACCCTAGATCTGCCGGCGGCCGCCATTGGCCTGATCTGGAATAGTGTCATGTCGGTGGCCGGCGGTTGGTTTTTCTTGATGGCCATCGAGTCTTTTACCCTTGGCGAGAAAACCTTTACGCTGCCGGGCTTAGGTTCCTATCTGGCAGAGGCAGCCAACCAACAGAGTTATGCAGCATTGGCCTATGGTCTGGCGGTTCTGATTGGTGTGATCATCGTTATTGATATTTTGGTGTGGCGTCCGCTCATTGCTTGGGGTGAAAAATTCAAGGTGGAGATGGTGGAGGCGGAAAATGTGCCTAAATCTTTTGTTCTTGATTTCCTAAGGCGATCGCCCACATTGCGAGCCTTCCACCAAAATATCTTTGCTCCCCTCTGGGAACGACTCGATGAGCAGTTGCGCCCTAAACAGCCACGTCAATTCCCTGTACCCCAGAGTCGTCAAGGCAACTGGCCAATAACACCGATTATTTTGCTGATTTTGGCTGTGTTCGTGGTTTGGGGGGCGATCGCCTTTTTGCGGCAAATGTTTGGTGTGAGTTGGCAAGATTGGCAGCAAATTGGTCTAGGGGCAGTGCTGACAACGGTGCGCGTAACGGTAGCTCTAATTCTGTCTTTAGTCTGGACAGTTCCAGTGGGGGTGGCGATCGGTCGCAATCCCCGCGCGGCTCAAGTGTTGCAACCCCTTGTCCAAATTGCGGCATCGGTGCCGGCCACGGCGCTCTTTCCTGTCCTACTGTTGACCCTTGCCAATGTGGGCGGAGGTTTGGAGATTGGCTCTGTGGCGCTGATGATGCTGGGCACGATGTGGTACATTCTCTTCAATGTCATTGCCGGTGCCCAAGCAATTCCCACGGAATTATTTGAAGCAGCAGTGGTCTATCAACTCCCTTGGTGGCAGCGGTGGCGCATCCTGATCTTGCCGGGGATTTTTCCCTACTTGATTACGGGTATCATTACCGCTGTGGGGGGAGCTTGGAACTCCAGCATCGTCAGTGAATATGTGGAATTTCAGAATCAAACAGAGCAGACCCTTGGCTTAGGAGCCATCATTTCTGAGGCTAGCGTTCGGGGGGATTTTCCCCTACTGATGGCAGCAACAGCAGTGATGTCGTTACTAGTGGTTTTAACCAACCGCCTCGTTTGGCGCCCCCTCTATCGCTTGGCGGAAACCAAATATCAACTGCTGTAGGTGCTAGATGATGCGGGTCATTGGCCTGATGAGCGGCACCTCGGTGGATGGAATTGATGCGGCTCTAGTGGAGTTAGAGGGGGGCGATCGCCACCTTCAGCTAGAGGTGCTCAACTTTTGTACGGTGCCCTATCCTGCAGACCTGCGGCAGCGGATTCTTGACCTCTGCGGGGAAAAACCTTTGACCCCTAGGGAGTTGGCGGACTTGGATGAGGAGATCGCTGAAGCCTTTGCACTTGCGGCACAGAGGGTTCAACAGGGCTATCCCCGCGCAGAACTCATTGGCTCCCATGGGCAAACGGTCTTTCATCGCCCCCCCACCGGCGATCGCCTGGGCTATAGCCTGCAACTGGGACGGGGAGACTGGATTGCTTGGCGCACGGGCATTACGACCATTGCTAACTTTCGCGCTCAGGATATTGCCTTGGGCGGTCAAGGGGCGCCTCTTGTGCCTCGGGTGGATTGGTGTCTTCTGAGTCATCCCACGGAAGTGCGCTGTGTGCAAAACATCGGCGGGATTGGCAATGTCACCTACTTGCCCCCCCACCTAGAAGATGCCGACGGCAAAGGGGTCATGGGCTGGGATACTGGCCCCGGCAATATGTTGCTTGACCTAGGAGTCATGGCATTATCTGGGGGAGAGCGCACCTACGACGCCGATGGGGCATGGGCACGGCAGGGTCAGATCATCGAACCCTTGGTGGAGCAGTGGCTGCAGGACTCCTTCTTTCATCAGCCGCCGCCGAAGTCCACGGGGCGAGAATACTTTGGTTTGGCCTTTTGGCAACGGTGTCGTGCCGATGCAGTGGGTTTAGCCCCTGCGGATATTTTGGCCACCCTCACAGAACTCACTGCCCGCAGTATTGTGGAGAGTTATCACCGATTTTTGCCCCGACCACCGCAGCGGGTGTTTCTCTGTGGTGGGGGTGCCCATAACACCTTTTTGCGGGAACGCCTTCAGGTGCATTTTGGAGACATTCCGGTGGAAACCACTGCGACGGCTGGGGTACCGGTGGATGCCAAAGAGGCGATCGCCTTTGCTATTCTTGCCTACTGGCATGTGTTGGGGTTGCCGGGGAATTTGCCCCAAGTCACGGGGGCACGCCAAGCGGTTCCCCTAGGTCAGCGATGGAGTGGACAGCAATGACAAGAACCGGATTTTCTCGGATTGTCACCACGGCTGAAATGCAGGCCATCGAGGGAGCAATGTTCAATGGCGGCTTCCCTGTTCCGGCCCTGATGGAAAAGGTGGGACAGCGCCTCAGTCATTTTCTCCAGGGTGAGTTTCCAAGGGCACAGTACCCCCATGTGGGCATTTTGGCCGGCCCTGGGCACAATGGTGGCGATGCTCTAGTGGTGGCACGGGAACTCTGGCACCGAGGGTATGCGGTCACCATCTGGCAGCCCTTTGAGCGCCTCAAGCCCCTGACGGCGGAGCATGCCCGCTATGCTCGCTTTCTCGGTCTGCCCTTTGCCGAGACGGTGGCGGCGTTGCAGGAGGTTGACCTGATTGTGGATGGCCTGTTTGGCTTTGGCCTAGAGCGGGAGCTGACGGGTGACCTTGCCCATGCCATTGATCAGATCAACACTTGGCGACAGCCACGGGTGAGTATTGATGTTCCCTCTGGGCTCCACAGTGATACAGGGGCAGTGTTGGGTAGGGCAATTCAGGCCGATCGCACCCTCTGCTTGGGACTGTGGAAGCGGGGACTCTTGGTGGAGGAGGCTCAGCCTTGGGTAGGGCAGGGGGTGTTAATCCCCTTTGATATTCCCCCCCCTGTCATCGAGGAAGTCTTGGCCACAACGCCGCGACGATATTGTCTAGAGGCTTCCTGTTGGCAAAGTTTGCCTTTGGGGCGATCGCCCATTACCCACAAGTATCAGCAGGGGCAACTGCTCTTGATCGGTGGCTCGGCGGCCTACGGCGGCAGTATTCTCCTCAGTGCACTCGCGGCGCGCTGTACAGGGGTAGGGATGTTGGTGGTGGCGGTGCCGCAGTCTTTGAAGCCCCTTGTCTTGATGCGCGTTCCCGAGGCCATTGTTGTCGGCTGTCCTGAAACGCCTACGGGGGCGATCGCTCACTTACCGGAGACCTTAGATTTAACGCGGTTCTCGGCTATTGCCTGTGGGCCGGGGTTGACCCCTGAGGCGGTGCCCGTGGTAGAAGCGGTGTTGCACTCTGGGCGATCGCTCGTGTTGGATGCCGATGCTCTGAATATCCTAGCCAAACTCACCCCCTGGCCCCTGCCGAATCCCACGATTTTGACTCCCCACTACGGCGAATTTCGCCGCCTTTTTCCCGACCTGGTAGCAGCAGGGGGCGATCGCCTCGACCAAGTCACCGCAGCCGCAGCTCGCAGTAATGCCGTTGTGGTTCTCAAGGGGGCACGAACCGCCATTGCCTCCCCTAAGGGTGACCTCTGGATCAATCCTGAGAGTACCCCTGCCCTTGCGCGAGGGGGTAGCGGCGATGTGCTCACCGGACTCATAGGTGGTCTGCTGGCGCAGCAGGAGGCTCTTACCGCAGCTTGTGGTGGGGTCTGGTGGCATGCCCAAGCGGGACTTCAAGCAGAACGACAGGTAACTTCCCTAGGCGTCTATCCTGAACACTTGATTGCCCACCTGTTACCCACACTGCAGGCGGCTCTAACTGCTGGCGTTTAGCTTTTGCGCCAAGAGTTGATTCGTCAGCTTGGGATCGGCACGTCCACCCGTTTTCTTCATCACTTGGCCCACAAAGAAGCCCTGAAGTTTTGTTTTGCCGGCGCGGTATTGCGCCAGTTCATTGGGATGTGCCGCCAGCACTTCGTCAATCATCGCCTCTAGGGTAGTCACATCGGAGATTTGGCTGAGGCCTTTTTGCTCCACCAGGGCTTTGGGGGAGCCGCCCTGAGCCAGTAATTCCGGCAGCAGATCCTTAGCCATTTTGCTACTAATCGTGCCCGCCTCAATGAGTTGGATCAGTTCCGCCAATTCGGGGGGTTTTAGCGGGAGTGCCGCGATCGCCAGTTTTTGTTCCTTGAGATAGGCCGTAATATCGCCCATGATCCAGTTGGCCGCCAATTTCGGGGGTGCCCCAGCGGCAACCGTGGCTTCAAAATATTCGGCAACAGGGCGTTCATCGGTGAGAACGCGGGCATCCTGTGGCGGTAAGCCCCACTCGGTCTCGTAGCGGTGACGCTTTTGCGCCGGCAGCTCCGGCAGTTCCGCACGCCATGCCGCCAATTGCTCAGCACTGACTTCAATGGGGCCAAGATCGGGTTCGGGAAAGTAGCGGTAGTCACTGGAACCTTCTTTGACGCGCATGGTGCGCGTTTGCTGAGTGGCCTCATCCCAGAGGCGGGTTTCTTGAACGATGGGTTCTCCCGCTTTGATGGCAGCCACTTGTCGCTCAATTTCATAGTCAATGGCGCGTTGGATGGCACTAAAGGAGTTCATGTTTTTAATCTCCACCTTTGTGCCAAAGGTGTTGCTGCCCACAGGCCGCACAGAGATATTCACATCACAGCGCAGTGACCCCTCCTGCATATTGCCATCGCAGACCCCCAAGTAACGGAGAATGCGCCGCAGTTCTTGGGCATATTCTGCCGCCTCTTGACCCGTGCGCAGATCGGGTTCGGAGACAATTTCCACAAGGGGTACGCCCGCCCGATTCAAGTCCACTAAGGAGTAGGTGGAGCCAGACAGGCGATCGCTCCCCGCGTGCACCAATTTGCCTGCATCTTCCTCCATGTGCAGGCGGGTAATGCCAATTTTTTTGCGGCTGGCGGTGCCGTTATCATCCACCAGTTCAATCTCTAGGTAGCCATGCTGGGCAATGGGCAGGTCGTACTGCGAGATTTGGTAGTTTTTCGGCAAGTCGGGATAAAAATACTGCTTGCGATCAAACTTGCTGTAGGGGGCAATCTGGCAGTTGAGGGCTAAGCCCGCCTTCACCGCATATTCGAGCACCTTTTCATTCAACACAGGGAGGGTTCCCGGCAAGCCCAAACACACCGGATCAATGTTTGTATTCGGAGGTGCCCCAAACTGGGTTGAGCTACTGGAGAAAATTTTGGTTTGGGTACTCAGTTGGCAATGAATCTCTAAGCCAATCACCGCCTCGTAGGTAAGACTGGCGGGATCCACAGGGGTGGGTTCAGGAGCAGGGGTTGCTGCCTGTTTCTTCGAGGCTGACTGGGTGGATTTCGACGTTTTTGCCGTGTTTGATGCTTGCCGTTTGCTGGATTTTGCCTTTGCCATCAGAAACTCCACAAGGATACCGCCACTATAAAGCAGCTTAGTCAGCGAGGGAGTTGAGAATCAAGAGTTAGGGGCGATGATTGCGCTCCTCCATGGGTACATAGGGCTGATTGTGGGCACCCGTATAGACTTGGGTGGGGCGATAGATGCGGTTGGCCTCCAGTTGTTCTTTCCAGTGGGCTAGCCAACCCGCCACACGGGCGATCGCAAACACAGGGGTAAACAAGTCATTGGGAATCCCCAATCGCCGATACACAAGGCCAGAGTAAAAGTCCACATTGGGATAAATCCCCTTGTAACTGAGATATTCGCCCACCACTTCCTCCAGTTTCAGGGCAATGTCGTAGTAGCGATCGCCGCCAAACTTATCAAACAACTGCTCCGCCAACTTCTGCAAAATTGTGGCGCGGGGATCCTTCACCTTATAGACGCGGTGGCCAAACCCGGCAATTTTAATCTTATTCTGGATGCACTTTTCCACATAAGGACGGACATTCTCCACACTGCCGATCTCTTCGAGCATATTGATGACATCCTCATTGGCTCCTCCATGGAGTGGCCCTGCCAGTGTACCCACTGCTGAAGCAACTACGGCATAGGGATCTGTCAATGTCGAGGCCGTCACCCGTGCCGAGAAGGTGGAGGCATTCATCGTGTGCTCCGCATGGAGAATCAAGCAAATATCAAACACCCGCGCCGCAAAGGGATCGGGACGCCGTTCATTGAGCATATAGAGGAAGTTGGCCGCGTAGTCCAGTTCATCACAGGGCATGACCGGATCATTGCCCTTGCGGATGAGTTGAAACGCCGCCACCATTGTTGGAATTTTCGCCAACAGACGAACGACCGCTGCCCGAATGTACTCTGGATCGTCAAGTGCCCGCCGTGAATAGAATAATCCCAATGCTCCCGCCGAGGCCTGGAGGGCGTCCATGGGGTGGCCACTCTCCGGAAAACACTTCATCATGTCGCGGATGCGGTACTTCACGCGGCGGTGGTAGGTAATATCGTGTTCAAAAGCGGCCAACTCCTCTTTGCTCGGCCAGTAGCCCCAAATCAACAAAAAGGCGGTTTCCAAAAACGTGCTTTTTTCTGCCAGTTCCTGAATCGGGACACCGCGATACTCCAGAATACCGGCTTGGCCATCCACATAGCTAATGGCCGATTGGGCAACGGGAATACCCTCAAGACCGGGGCTAAATTCGCAGGCAACCATGCGTGGGTGTCCTTAGTTCTTAAACAGGGCAAGCTGAGTTGGAATTGCAGTATCTATCAATTTTAGGGGAGAGGGGAAAGATGTTGATAACCAAGCTGCTCACTACTTCCCTGAAGTTTCACAACGTTTTGTCAGCCTTGGAAAACGGCCTCGCTACGGTCGCGATTCGGACATCCCCAAGGAGTTGACGCGATGAAACTTGCCCACTGGATGTATGCAGGGCCTGCTCGCATTAGTACCCTGCGCATTGCCAGTCCCTTCAAACTTCAAAAATGTTCATGGCATTATGCACGCGCCCCTTGGGGATGATTATTTTAACGTTATGGGATCAATGCTAGAGCGAGAGCACCACTTTACGCCTGTCACCGCCAGTATTGTGGAGCGCCATGTTCTAGCACGCGGTTTTCAAGAAAAAGTTGAACCCGCAGCCATCTTTGGCAGCCAGAGGGAGCGCCATGTGGGCAAACGCTTCAAGATTCCCTGTGGCGTGATTGCCGCTCCCATCCACATTCAGGACTTTCCCGTGGGCTATCGGTTGTTCTTGGGCTATGAGGGGACTCGTCAACCGGTGGATTTAATCTACAACTCCTTCACCTTGGGTATGGAAGACCACCTGCTAGAAATTTTTGGTGGCCATGACACCAAAGAAGTAATTTACAAAGGACTTTCCGCCGACTCAGATTTGACATGGACGGCCGATGGGCTAGCGGAATTAGATAAGATTCCCGGCTTTGTGCGTGGCAAGGTGAAGCGCAACACCGAAAACTTTGCTCGCGAACAGGGAATTCGCGAGATACCGTGGAAGTCCTCTATGCCGCTTAAGTTTCACCCGTGGAACCTGCATGAACCTGATCGTTGCGGCGTATAACGCTCGGATTCAACAACCAATTGCTATGGTATTGCTGAAACGCATCTTTGCCCTTGGTTTACTGGTAGCAGGGGCTGGCTTTGCGCCAAGTGCTCTTGCCCAGGGGGTACCCCGTTTCCGCCAAGGCATGAGCTATACCGATGCCCGTCAACGTCTCGTTGAGCGCGGTTGGCAACCCGTCGTCAATCCAGCAATGGCAGCTCCGACAACGACGACGCCAATTGTGGCCTATCTGCTCAGTCAAGGCTATAGCGAACTAGTGGGCTGTCAACTGGTGGGGGTGGAGATTTGCACCTTTCAGTTTCGCAATCGCAAGGGGCATTTGCTGGAAATTGCGACAGTTCACATGCCCGTGATTCCCGCTGGCACAGTTACCAGTTGGGCACTGCGGAAGAAGTCCCCTTAGGCGATTCTTGCGTATAATGGGAGGCCGTAACCTTTTTTAGGAACCACAGTATGGTGTCTTCTCCGATTAAGCCTGAAGCCCCAGTTCGTCACGATGTCAAAGACTTGAGCCTTGCCCCTTTAGGACAGCAACGGATTGAATGGGCCAGTCGCGAGATGCCAGTGCTGCGACAGATTCGCGATCGCTTTGAGAAAGAAAAGCCCCTAGCGGGGATTCGCCTAGCTGCCTGCTGCCATGTAACCACAGAAACGGCCAATCTGGCGATCGCCCTCAAAGCCGGAGGTGCGGATGCAGTGCTTATTGCCAGTAATCCCCTTTCTACCCAAGACGATGTGGCCGCTAGTCTAGTGGTGAACTATGGCATTCCAGTCTTTGCCCAAAAGGGAGAAGATACCGAGACCTACAGACGCCACGTCAATATTGCCCTTGATCACCGTCCCAATATCATCATTGATGACGGCTGTGATGTGGTTGCCACTTTGGTGAAAGAGCGCCAGCACCAACTCGGCGACATTATTGGCACCACCGAAGAAACCACCACCGGTATTGTTCGCCTCAAGGCCATGTTCCACGATGGCGTCCTCACTTTCCCTGCCATTAACGTTAACGATGCCGACACCAAGCACTTCTTTGACAATCGCTACGGCACCGGTCAATCCACACTAGACGGCATCATTCGGGCGACCAACATTCTCCTTGCCGGCAAAACCATTGTGGTGGCTGGCTATGGCTGGTGCGGTAAAGGGACAGCCCTGCGGGCACGGGGCATGGGCGCTAACGTGATTGTGACCGAAATTAATCCTGTGCGAGCCATTGAAGCAGTCATGGATGGCTTTCGGGTCATGCCAATGCTTGAAGCTGCCCCCCTCGGCGATATTTTTATTACCGTGACGGGGAATAAGCACGTGATTCGGGCGGAGCACTTTGCCGTCATGAAAGATGGGGCAATCGTAGCCAATTCTGGTCACTTTGACATCGAAATTGACCTTGCCACCCTAAAAACCCTCGCTAAGGAAGTGCGGGTAGTGCGTAACTTTACCGAGGAATACCTTCTGCCAAGCGGCAAATCCATCATTGTGTTGGGTGAAGGACGGCTAATTAACCTTGCGGCTGCTGAAGGCCACCCCGCCAGCGTCATGGATATGAGCTTTGCCAACCAAGCCTTGGGCTGTGAGTACCTTGTGAAACACAAAGGTCAGCTGGCTGCGGGGATTCACCCCATTCCTGCTGCCGTGGATCAAGAAATTGCCCGTTTGAAACTCCAAGCTATGGGCATTGCCATTGATACCCTTACGCCTGAACAGGTGGAGTACATGAACTCTTGGACATCCGGCACCTAGGCGGCTGCATCACTCCCCAAATCAGAGCAGAACTCAACCCAGAGCCTTCCTGAGCTAAATCGGGAAGGCATCATGCAACTTTTAGGTTTGGGGAATAATTTTCAGGCGTGAGGTTGGTGGCTCTTCTTCAAGAGTGGTATTCCCATCCGTGAGCGGCGTAAGCGGCTGACTTAGCAGAGTGCGGATAAAGTTTGGCAGCGCAAAGACTCCCTGATGGGTCTCGCCATTGTAGAAGCGGAGGTCAGAAATCCCCCTTGTGGCAATTCGCTGCTCCACCGCTGCTGCTGTGAGGGTACAGGGGTCACTGCTTTCCGAGGCTGTTGCCATTCCCCACAGCGTACCGTACAGGGGAATATACACCAAGTAGGGACGGACAATTGGAAAAACCTGCCGCAGCGTCGTAACCAAGCGAGCATAGGTGGTAGGCCGAGCAATTGGCGATTCTACGTGCAGAGCAACCAGTCCTGCCGCTGCCAGATGCTGCTTACACAGGTGATAAAACTCTTGGGTGTAAAGGTTCAGGGAAGGACCTTGGGGATCGGTGAGATCGAGAAGGATTAAATCAAACTGGGCACTTGTGTTTTCCAGATAGGCGCGACCATCGCCAATCACCAGTTGTAGGCGGGGGTCTTCAAAGGCACCCCGGTGAATCGTGCCTAAATGTTGACGACAGACCTCAACGACCTCCTCATCCAACTCCGCTAAAACGACCTGCTCGATTGTGGGATATTTGAGGACTTCCTCGGCCGCACCGCCATCGCCACCCCCAATAATTAGAGCTGACCGTGGTGCTGGATGCGTCATCGCTGCCGGATGAATGAGATTTTCATGGTAGAAAAATTCATCGGCTTCCGAGGTCATAAAGAGGTGATCCAAGCACAGGAACTTGCCAAAGTGGGCAGACTCGTAGAGCGCCAGTTCTTGGTAACGAGTCTTTTTTGCCAATAGACAGCGATCGGCTCGGATAAAGTAACCGGCAGCAGGGTTGAGCTGCTCTAGAAGATACAGATGGTGGGTCGTCATTGCTAATTACTCTGATCCTAATCTGGAACCTTGAATACCGCTGGCTATTCCCGCTCTACACATTGGGTACGGGGTAACTCGGGGTCAAAAACGGCAACCAGTTGATTAAACAGTGCTTGTGCTTTGCCCCGATTGTCTTGGCTGTAGTTACAGACATACACGTCCAAGGTGACGTAGCGCTTTTCCGGCCAAGTGTGGATGGCTAAATGAGACTCCGCTAGGACAACGGCGCCAGTGACCCCTCCTGCTTCTCCAAATTGGTGAAATAGCTCGCCCAAAACGGTTAGACCAGCTTTACGCACTGTCTCCAGGCATAGCGTTCTGAGGCAATGGCGGTCCACAAAATAACGAATGTCGCCACGACACCGATATAAATCGCCGATGAGATGAATCCCTAAACGAGGCTTCACAGGCTGCAGCGCAGCCACAGGACTATACATCATCGCTGCTCCTCCTAAAAACAACCACGATAGCAATACGTACCTTGCGGTACGCACTACCCCGGCAATGAAGGTTGAAGTGCCTTCACTGCCAAAACGTATAATCCTCCTCCTTGCGGAGGTTGAAAGTGGCTTGCTGAGGACAACCCTTTGCCTCTTAAGCCATGTGTTTATTGCCAGCGAATGCTAGCTTCTACTTTTTTGAAGTAGAGGTCAGAGACTAAAGCTGCCGACCAAAGTTACTATTGTAGCTGAAAATTAGATGCTTGTAAAGAACAACCAAAGACTCCGTTGCTAGCAAAGACGGTGAGACAGTGCTTCTAACTTAGCTAAGCAGTATAGGCTCAGGCAGCCCATAAACCCTAACGCCTAACAGCATCGGCACTATCCAGTCCTTTTGGTGCCCATAGCGTCTTACGTATCAAAGTGTCCTAAAGCTTCTGAGGACAGGTCGAAGACGCTGTTTTTTTCCACTCTCCAGACTCCCCTTTCGGGCGCATGCCGTTCGAGCACTGCCTGCGTGGTGGCAACACTATCTGGATCAATATCGATAGCCACC
>NZ_CALGOG010000052.1:0-6175 GCF_937958135.1 uncultured Thermosynechococcus sp.
GAGTACTGTTTGCCGCCGTTGGCAAACGTCGCTAGCTCGTACTGGGTCTTAGATCGTTGCACCTTGCCACTGCCGTCATAGGCCCAAGATGATGTGCCTTTGGGGGAAACGTAGACAACCTTGCCCCCCTCCTCTTGGAACTTCTGCTCGGTGAGCATCACCAGGCGGCGGTGCAGCCAACCGTGAAACTTTTGCTTCAGGCTTGACCGCTTCCTGCCCCCTTTAGGACGCCAGCCCTTGAGATGTTCAAAGACAATCGTGCTGGCTCCATGCTCCAGGGCAAAGTTGACAATCCGCCGTGACACTTGCTGAGCAATGTTGGCGTTGATGCCCATCCCCTTGCGATAGAAAGTTTTGGCGAACCCACGGTGCAACGTTTTGGTCTTTCTCGCCTTTTGGCGAATGAGGTTGGCCTGCTTGCCTCGACGGTCTATGTCAGAGGCCGGGTGAATGAATCGCCGTGCCAATACAGTGCCGTCAGGGCAAACAATGGAACACGTGGCTAGGGTATGAATCCCTACGTCCACACCGCAAACCGCATCACTTTTCCAGGTCGGTGGAGTGATGCTAAAGGGCACCGCCAAGTGGCAGTGCTTTTCAGAAACCACCAAGTAGGGTGACTTGATTACGCCGGTTAGGTGCCGCTTCCGCTTGCTGGCAATGGGCACCTCAGCCCAGACCCAATCAAAGCCGTTCCACACCTTGACTGAGGCCACCTGTAAGCCCTTGTCGAACTTGACCAATTGCCCTTTGTAGAGGGCCGGGTAGCACCCTGCCTCTACGTTAAAGACAGGCGGCTTTGCATCACGGCGGTTTCTCATCCCTGCTTGCCAATCCCGGTATCGAGTTAGGTAGGACGAAACCTGACCCTTAACAAATTCAATCGCCGCCCGCCTTAGGTAAGAGGGGAACTTGTAGAATCGTGTCTGGAAGTAGCGGTACCTTGGCGATGAGTTCTTACTGGTGGGATGGATTAGCTTCTCTACTGCCGCACAAAAACTAGGCGCGGCTACCAGGTTAGGCCAATGACCCATGACCAGATAGCTCAGCGCCATGCAGTAAGCTCGGTACTCATCAACCGTCTCTAGAAGGTGAAGTTTCACCTCTGGCAACGGATTCAAGCCCCACTTGTCAGTGCGTATAATAGCTGATTTACCCATAATGAAAATGTTAGGGCATGGAGCAGGAATTTCCTACCCTAAAAACCAGGAATGATAGCGCCTACAGGCTTTGTTACCATCTGGTTTTGTCAATGAAGTAAATGAAGTATCGGCATAAATGCCTGACCGCAGAGATGCTTGATAGGCTAGAGGTACTATTCCGTGACCTCCTGGTGAAGTGGGGCGGGGAACTGATTGAGTTTGGTGGCGAGGTCTTATCTATTGTTCGAGGTCGATCCAACGGTTCGACTTTCTGACTTGGTGAAAAACTTGAAGTCAGTATCAGTCCGGAAAATGCGCCAAGAGTTTGCTGAACAGCTCTGCCCTTATTGTTGGAAGCCCTATTTTTGGAATCGGGCCTATGGGCTGATAACCACGGGCGGCAGGGCCAGCATTGAAACTCTCCTGAAGTACATCCAGAACCAGGATGAGCCGCGTAAACTCCGCCCGCCGCTAACTAGCGAATCAGGCTTCCCGTCCATTCGTAGGGTGCACGGCGGCGTTGCTCGAGTAGGTCTGCCGCAGCGTGGAGGTTAGGCTAAAACACCCCTGGAAAGGTTCTGCCAGAGGGTAGAGCTGCTCACTCTAGCCCAGACTCTGTGAAGGGGGAATCTGCTGCTATTTGCATCAGAATGGGCCTCTCAGATGGAGGAAGCTCTCCCTCCGAGAGGATGGGCAATACCGATTTGAGATAAACTGACGCAAGAGTCGTTCAGTCGTTTACCAGCGGCTTCTCCTGGCCTTAGCTTGCCTATCATCCTGCCTCTCCACCCATTGCTTGGGGCAGGGTTGGGCTTGTCTGGCCGGTGAGGTAACCCAGGTGGGGTGCGATCCCTTTGGCATAGGCTAGACTCCTTGGGGCTGTGGCTCAGATGGATAGAGCAAGCGCCTCCTAAGCGCTAGGTCGGCGGTTCGAATCCGCCCAGTCCCGTTGCTCCCAAACCCGACAGGACCTTGCACTTGAGGCTTGAGTCCAGTCAGCCTGACAAATAGATCTACAATACCTAGAGTCTAAAGCTGTTTATTTATTTGATTTACCACAATATATAGTTAAGCCTTTTGACAACATCGATGAGGTTCTCTTGTAGGCCTCTGAGACTTATGCTGAACAAAGGGGACATATGCCCCTTTTGAGAGGATTGTGATACATTCAATGAGAGTTAATGAAAGCTAGAGCCAGCCTTCTCCTGCAAGCCATAGGTGTGTTGGCAGATGGAAGGACCTGTATGGATTTAAGGGTTTGGTTTTTAGGTTGAGGAAGCTGCCTCGGTTCATGGCTGTAGGTTCTTGCTGATAGGTCTTTGTATGAGGTCGTTAGCCTAGTCTCGATTTGGTTTTGCCAGAACTATCTTTATTATTCAATTGGTTCCTTGATCATCCCGTTCACTGTTTAAGATCAATGACTCTATGGCAGATGTTCGCCCCTGTGCCCCTTGCATTGTCGATACTGGAATCTTGGTTAGCAAGCGAGATATTTACCGGCTTCTGGCAGACTTGGGGCGTGTTCTCTATTTTGATATTGTCGATGGCTTTGTGCGAAAGCAAGGGGAAGGCTACGTCATGGAGGTGTTTCAGGATCCCGCGGCGGCCACATTGGTGGTCAATCGTAGCTTGTACCTGAACCTGGAGAGCTTCGATTACGTTTGTTTACGGGATCCCTCTGTGTTGGAAGCAGCCCATCCCGACGGGGATGAGCCGAGTGTTGTCATTGATCTGGTACAGGAGAATCGTATTCTGCGCTTGGTTCCTTTGTCGGATCCTCTGTCGGATCCTTTTCACCTGTTGGCCGACACCGAGGCATTGCGGGCTGCGGCCGTAGATGTTTGGGTTGCCGGCTGGGGAGAAGAAGGCCACTCCTCCAACTCACGCGGTTAAGAGCTGTTAAGCCGGGCAATCTGTGGGAGCCTCTGTTGATCGAGAGAGCGGCCCTGGATTCTGTGAGGCTAATCTCTAATTTGTGGGGTAAAAGCTCCGTATGATCCCTCTGGGTAACGAGTGACCTGACCTGAAATGGGGTCTCCAGATGAATGGTTTTCGGATGTGGCAACGGCTCATGGCCGGCTCCTGGATTGTGGGATCCCTTGCGGCTTTGCTTCTGGTTATGGCTCTCAAGGCTTGTGGTGGGGGCAGTGGTTCTCCAGCGGTGAGCATCGTTCCTAGACCGGTCCCGGTAGCAGCTCCTGCTCCAACTTTGCCATCGAGTGATCGGTTCACCCTTGAGGTTCGTTTTCCGGACAGTAGCCTTACGCCCAGTCAGCAGTTGATCGTCCGCAGGGCCGCGCTGCGCTGGCAGCAGGTCATCGTCGGTGATCAACCGGATCTGCCCCCCACCGACATTCGGGCCAATGAATGTGACCAGGGCTTTCCCAGTACTGCTCTCAATTTTCCGATTGATGATCTGTTGGTGGAAGTGCGGGCGAGGAATCTAAACGACGAGCGTGTGTTGGGGGGTGCTACCCCCTGTTTTGTGCGTGCCTCCAATGGCTTGCCTTTCTATTCTGTTGTTTTGCTCAATAGCCAGAATCTATCGGACTTGGAAGGACGCGGTGATTTGCCGGTTACTGCCCTGCATGAGCTGGGCCATGCCCTTGGCTTTTTACCCAGTGTTTGGCAGCTCAAGGGGTTGACAGTGGGTTTGGTGGGGCGAGAGCAGCTTACCCCTGTGGGTTACGATCCGCGGTTTATCGGCCCTAACGCCGTTAACAGCTTCAACATCCTGGGGGGCAATGCTCCATCTGTCCCGTTGGAAGACCAGTTTGGAGTGGGATCCCGAGATTCCCACTGGCGGGAGAGCATTTTGGGCCGTGAGCTGATGACCACACGCATCGACCGAGAGGTGGCCAACCCCCTTAGCATTCTCACCATTGGATCTATGGCCGATCTAGGATATGAGGTCGATCTATCGGCTGCTGACCGTTTTAGTCTGGGGCGTAGGGGTGGAACTGCTCAACCCTTAGAGCTCCAGGAATTGGATTGGCAGGTACCGATTCAAGGCATTGATGCCCAGGGTCGGCGTCTGTGGAGCAGACCCATTCCCCAAGATGCTGACAAAAAGCATATTTACCCATAGCCAAGAGGGCAGTTTTTAACAATAATGAAGAGCAAGTTGCACAACTTCATGCCCCTTGACCCATCCTGATTGCAATCGGCTATGAGTATTTTGAAAAAGCTTTTTGGTGGTTTTTTCTCCTTCTTTGGCATCCTGTTTGGGGGCCTTTGGGATTTTGTGACCGGCCCGTTCCGTCCGGCGCCAGATCCAGCGCAGGTGGCCAGCACCCCAATTCAATCGGCAACCCCTGAGGTGGTGAAGGCTGCTGGGGCTAGCCCTGTGGCCAACCCTGCTCCCGTCCGCAAACCTAAGGTGGTCATTGAAAAGCCTTTTGTGCCCAATGAGATCCCTGCACCCCGCCCCAATCGTCGCCCCGGCCCGGCGTTGGAGATGTTTCGAGCAATGGTTCAGGAGCTTCCCTCTGTGCGGGCTTAGGGTGAAAGTCTGGCATCAGACTGGCACCGGGAAGATCGGTTAACTCTTGTCCCACGGCTTATGATAAAGGTGACGATGGTGGAAATTGCTGCTTATGTCTAATCTCTCCTTCTCAGAACAAGAACGGCTAAAGCAGCTTGAGCGTGAAGTGGAGCAAGCGGCTGCGGCCTCTAGGGCTGCAACATCTCCAGGTGTATCTCAGGCAGAAGGCACTCTTGGAGCTTGGGTTAAGACTTGGGGGCGGCCCTTGCTGACGGCCTTGGCTATCTTGGCTTGTATGCTAGGGGTGGGGCTGTTTTTTCGGGTCCTTGGTACTCTCCTGCAGTTGGTGCTGATAGCAGGGTTGGGCTACCTGCTTTATGCTGTGGTGGTGGCACCGCGGTTGGGCTTCGGTGCTGCGGCCAAGGCGAAACGGTCAAAGCAGGAAGGCTGGGATCTCGACAGGTTTTGATAGGTGAGCTGTCCTTTGCCCAGGAGGGAAGGGGATCCCTGGCACGCCTACCCATACTTAGTAGCGGCTATTTTGGGCTGGGCCACAGCTGCCAGTGCTTTTAAGCTGGGGCTGCAGTATTTCTCGCCGACGGTTTTGTTAATCTTTTCCGCCCTCAGTTCCTGTGGGATCTTGTGGATGGTTTTGTTGCTGAGCGGACGAGCTAGGTTAGTGCGGCAGCAAAGTCGCGGCCAGATTCGGCTTTCGGCTGTGCAAGGGCTGCTGAACCCTTTTGGCTACTACCTAGTGTTGTTGCAGGCCTATGCTCGCCTACCGGCTCAGGCGGCTCTGGCTCTGAACTACACTTGGCCTTTGGTTCTGGCTCTTTTGGCGGTTCCTCTGCTGCGGGAGCGCTTCCGTTGGCGGTTGCTGCTGGCATTGGGCGTCAGCTTGCTGGGGGTGGTGCTGGTAGCAACGGGGGGAGCTTGGGACAGTTTGCGGGCAGGGGATCCCTTAGGGGTGCTGCTGGCGGTGGGCAGTGCTGGGATCTGGGCCCTCTACTGGCTGCTGAATGTCCGGGATGGGCGGGATGGGGTGCTGAAGTTGTGGATGGGGTTTGTTTTTGGGAGTCTCTACTGCCTGACGTTGCTCCCGTTCCAGACGCTGCAGTGGAGTGGGGCGGGGCTGGGGTGGGCAGTCTACATTGGTTTGGCGGAGATGGGACTAACGTTTGTGTTTTGGTTACGGGCCTTGGAGCTGTCGGACCACCGGGGATCCCTGGCCAACTGGGTGTATGTGACCCCCTTTTTGTCTTTGGGGTTGATTGCCTGGATATTGGGGGAGGCAATTGCGCCGGCATCGGTGGTCGGGTTAGGGCTGATCCTGGGCAGCAACCTTTGGGGTGTGCGCGGGTCATCCCCCGTTGAGAATGAGGATGCGGTGCTGGAGTAAGTTTTTTACGTAAATTACCCGACACTGAGCTTACGCTACAGTGCAGGCTTTATCCCAATCCTCGACTGCAATAGAGCAGCTAAGTTTCGGAATTTCGGGCTGATTTACAACAACAACCCCAAGGAGAGAAATTATTTGAGCAGCGTTGTT
>NZ_CALGOG010000053.1:0-29493 GCF_937958135.1 uncultured Thermosynechococcus sp.
GGTTAGCGTTCAACTTTTTTCACTAAGCTAAATTTCCCAGTTTGGCCATCCCCACTCATTTCAATCTGGCCAACGTAAAAGAAGCGTTGCAGCACTTCACCCTCAGGTGTAAAGCGAATTTCTCCAAGAGGTGTTTCATAGACTCCCTTGAGAATCTCTTTATTTAAGGCTTGACGCAGCTCTCCAAGGGGCACCTCCGACAAGTTCTTTTCTTGGGATAGTCGCGCTAAGGCATCCGCAAAGACTTGAACTGCCGTAAAGGCTTGGGCACTAAACTGAGAGGGAGTGTGGCGATATTTGGCTTCAAAGGCCTTGCGGAACTTGACATTCATTGGATCGGGGTTTTCGGGATTATAGGCTTGGGCAACCAAAACGCCATCACAAAGGCGACGACAAACGGGGAAAATGTTGACGGTATTGACACCGTTGCCTCCCAAGATTAACCCTTGGTAGCCCAATTCCCGCAATTGGCGAATGAGATTGCCGCCGTCCGCTGCCAAACCGGAGATGACAATTAGATCAGGCTTGAGATTGAGGGTGGCGTTGATCTGTGCTTGAAAATTGGTATCCGTGGTTTGGGTTTGCTGAACAGTGACCAGTTCAAGCTTGGGATTCTCGCGAATCGCTTTTTGAAAAATCTCCGTTTCTGAGCGACTAAAGGCATCATCTTGGGCAAAGAAGACGGCGACGCGGCGAATGTTGGGATTTATCTCAAGGGCCGCTTGAATCGCCGTGGGAGCCACCACATCTACCCCTGCAGAGACACGACTAATGAAGGCACCGATTTGCGGAATACCACGGGCAGTGTTGGAAGGAGCCACCACGGGGACACCGGCTTGCTCAGCAATGGGATCCGCACTAAAGGCTTGCTGCGAGAGAGTGGGGCCGACAATGCCAATCACGCGATCGCGATTGATCAAGGTTTGAAAGACATTGACTGCTCCAGCTTCATCACTGCCCGTATCCTCAATCACCAGCCGTAGGGTATGCCCCTTGATCTGGCCTGCTTGGTTGAAAAACTCCCCGGCAACTTGTACTCCCTGTAGGGACTCTTGGCCGTAGAGGGCAGCATTTCCCGTTTGCGCAAGGGCAACCCCAAGGGGCAAGGAATTCTTATCTATTGAGGGAGACTCGGTTGCCGTACAGCTACTGAGGGCGATCGCTCCCAACGCGAGCAATAACCAGCGATACTTTCCCACGAATTAGACCCGTGCCTCCAAGGACTTTAGGTATTCCGTATTTACCCCAGATTCGCGCACAAGGGCGATTTTTCCTGTGCGGGCAATTTCGCGAATCCCGAATTTATTGAGCATTTGAACAATGGCCGCCATCTTGCCGGGATCACCGGACACCTCAATGATCAGGGAATCATCGGAGACATCCACCACCTTGGCGCGGAAAATTTGCACCAGTTCCAAGATTTCAGAGCGGGTGCTAGCTGTGGCATTCACCTTCAGGAGCATGAGTTCCCGTTCCACACAGGGAATCGTCGTAATATCCTGCACCTTGAGAACATTGATGAGTTTGTAGAGTTGCTTGGTCAACTGCTCAATGATGGCATCATCGCCAGGCACCACCATCGTAATGCGGGAGATGCCAATTTGCTCTGCAGGGCCAACCGCCAAGCTTTCAATATTAAAGCCACGCCGTGCAAATAAGCCGGCAATGCGAGTGAGCACACCCGCCTCATCTTCCACCAAGACCGATAGGGTATGTTTCATACTGGGATTGAATCTTGCTGCCATCCTGGGATGCTGACTCTCTCTAGTTTAGTGGACAAGCCGACACTCTGCGAAGAGGCGATGGGCAATGCGAAAGAGTTCCTGTCCGGTGTGCAAATAGCGATCGTCGTAACTGTGGCTAAATTGCTCTAGCTCATCGAGACCATCCACCAGTTGATTCAAACAGTAGTAGAGGTGGGCTGCCACCTTGGCCACGGCAGCGGGGTTGGGTTGGGCTTGGAAGGTGTAGCGGGCGCGGGTGAGGGCACGGCGACAGTCCTGCAAATAGGTCAGAAACTGATCCATGAGGTCATCATCAAAGGGATCGGCAGCCAGGGCGTCAATTTGCCGGGGGAGCGATCGCAAGACCGCTTCAATAATCCGGCTGACGGGGTTATAGGTCAGCGTCAGCCATTGCTCTAGCTCGCGATCGGCGGCTTGGGAACGTTGAATATTGGGTTTGGCGCTGGTTTGATGAATGCGGTGCTGGGCATCATAGGCTCGCCGGCACTGCTCATCCCCCAAGATTTCATAGGCGGCGTTAATAGCGGCCATTCGCTCATGGCTGGCGCGATCGCTGGGGTGGTAGTCAGGATGATACTGCTTCACTAAACGCCGATAGGCTGCCTTAATTTCAGCTTGGGTTGCCGTTACTGCTACCTGTAGCGTCACATAAGGATTGGACTGAGACATGGAAATTGCAAGAAACCCTTCCATAGTTTAGGGTAGAGTGCTGATTTGGCGGTGTCGAGAAAGAGTTGTCTATGGAACTGCAAAAACGTCTCGGGGGAGTCAACATTTATCTGGTGGGCATGATGGGGGCTGGAAAAACCACCGTTGGTCGGCTCTTAGCACAACGCCTAGGCTATGGTTTTGTGGATACGGATGCAGTGATTACCGAGTTTCGTCAACGCCCCATTCGCGAGATCTTTGCCCAAGAGGGGGAGGCTGCCTTTCGGGAGTTGGAACAACAGGTCTTGGCACAAGTCTCTTGTTATCATCATTTAGTAGTGGCCACAGGCGGCGGCATTGTCCTAAACCCGATGAACTGGAGTTATCTGCGTCATGGGATTGTGGTCTGGCTCTCTGTGCCCCTTGCGGTTCTCTGTCAACGCCTACGCCACGACCAGGAACGTCCGCTTTTACAGGAGCAGACCCTAGAGGAGCGCCTGGGTGAATTGCTGAAAACGCGGCAACACCTCTATGCCCAGGCGGATTTGGAGCTAAATATCACGGCCAAAGATACCCCTGAAACGGTGTGCGATCGCCTCTGGGAAACCTTACCGAATATTTTGAAACCCACTGAGCCATGTTAGAGGTTTTAGCGATTCTTTCAGCGGCAGCCGCCGGCGGGTTACGATTAGCCCTTCCCCTCCTCTTGATTGGACTTTTACAAGGAGAACAACTCTGGTCACAGGTGCCTCTGTTGCGTCACCTTTCTCCCTACTGGGTGGTGGGGGTATTAACCGCTTGGTCGTTTGTGGAGATTTTCTTGGCGGGCAATCTTTGGGGCTACCGTCTAATTGTCCTTGTGCAACTGTGCTTTAGCCCCCTTGTGGGTGCCCTCCTAGGCATCACCGTAGCCACAGCAACAGAAACCCCCCAATGGCTCATCGGTACCCTCAGTGGTCTTTTTGCCTTTGTGTTGCAATTGGTGCAGGTGGGCTGGTTTTATCGCCTCGGGAAACTGCCCCGTTGGGTGGTTGTCGGACAGGATGTTCTGTGCGTCCTACTGATCCTCTTTGCCCTTAAGGCGCCAAAGCAGGGTGGGTTGATTGCCCTACTCTTGTTGTGGCTAGCCGTTCGCAGTGCCAAGGATTGGCAGCAACGCCATCGGCGCTCTCGTTATCGGCAGCGAAGTTCCTAGTACTTATGTTAAAGTCGCTCTAGCGTGGTAGGAGGATGTGGATGTGAACCAGCAGGCATTCATCGCAACAGCAATGATCAGTGCCGCCCTTACCAGCGGTGCTGCCTTTGCCATGCCTTCCGCCCTACAGCAACTTGTGCAAACCAATGCTTGTCCCGGCTGTGATCTGCAGAATGTGGATCTACGGGGCTATAACTTGGCGGGAGCGAATTTGCGTGGTGCTAATCTTCAGGGCGCTAACCTGCAGGATACCAACCTCATGGTGGCCAATTTGGTAGAAGCAAATCTGAGTAATGCCAACCTCACCGCCGCTTATTTAGAACGAGCCAACTTAGAACAAGCTAATTTGAGTGGTGCGAACCTTAGCTATGCAATTTTGCGCCATAGCCGTGCCTTCCGTGCCGATTTCAGCAACAGTAATTTAACAGGAGCTGATGTGCGTTACGCCGATTTTCGCCGCGCCCGTCTCGACGGTGCCAGCTTTGAACAGGCAAATATGCAGTGGGCACGGTTAAACAATGCCACCGTCAGTCAGACCAACTTTAGCGATGCTTACCGTCCCCGCATGCCCTATCGCCTCAATCTCTACTGACGGCGGGGGGTGTGCTCATCAGTTCGTAGGGAACCTTTGTGCCCCCAAGACCACAGTAGCCATTGACATTGCGGTGGAGATACTGTTGGTGGTAGGGTTCGGCAAAGTAAAATTCAGGGGCTGGCAGAATTTCGGTGGTGATCGTGCCGTAACCTGCAGCTTTTAGGGCTGCTTGGTAGCGATCGCGACTAGCTTCTGCAAGGGCTTTTTGCTCGGGGGAGTAATAGTAAATCCCGGAGCGATATTGCGTCCCCACATCATTGCCTTGGCGCATGCCTTGGGTGGGGTCATGATTTTCCCAAAAGACCTTGAGCAACTCCTCATAGGTTACTTGCCGGGGATCAAAGACCACGCGCACCACCTCATTGTGACCCGTCATGCCCGTGCACACCTCTTCATAGGTGGGGTTGGGGGTATAGCCGCCTGCGTAGCCCACCGCGGTCACATAGACCCCTGGCACCTGCCAAAACTTGCGCTCAGCGCCCCAAAAGCAGCCCATGCCAAACATGGCCAATTCCATGCCTTCGGGATAGGGAGGGGTGAGGGGGCGGCCGTTCACCAGATGTGCCTTTGGTACGGGCATGGGTTCTGCTCGGCCGGGCAAAGCCTCACTGGGGCTGGGCATGGTTAGCTTTTTGAATCCAAAGAATCCCATGGCTAATGTCCACTGAATGTTTCTCTTACAATTGTGGCAATGTTGAAACCCTTGTGCCAGTTTCCCTATTGCTTAGCCGAGGGTCGTTGACGCTCCCATTCTTCCAAAGGACGCTGGACAGCATTTTTGAAATCTAGGGGAACTAGGGTCACCGTCATTTTTTCGCGCGGTTCCGGGGGAGGGTCAATTTCTGCATAGAGTTTTAGACTGTCAAACGTAGGATCGCCCAAGCGCAGACGGTGCTGCTGGCCGTCTTTGAGGGTGATCTCTATAGTGGCCATGGGGGGAGCGAGGCCATATTCCCCAGCGTTTTTTGTAGGTACTTCAAAAGAGCGATCGCGCTCCCCTGTGGTCAGCAGGTTTAATAGAAAGACCACAGTCCCCTCCTCGGCGGGGGTTTGCTTGCCTCGATCAATGACCCAGTTGCCGGTCTCTAACTTTTTCAGATTCAGGCTGTACTTTGGACTCACGATTTTGAGTGCCACCACCGCTGCCTCTTGAAAGTGAAAGAGAGGTTTTTTTGCCTTGGCGTTGGGGGCATTGGGTCTAGGCAGTTGTTCCTCAAAGAGATAGAGACCACCCCCCAGAATGGCCGCCGTTGCCAGCAGCACAAGTGTTTTCGTGCGGATGCCCGTTGCCATTCTCTCTTGCTTCTCCCCTTGCGGAGCAGAAATACCTCAAGCTCCCTGGCGCAACTTCTCCAGCACTGAGCGATCTTCCAATGTTGAAGTATCCCCAGCCACCTCTTGACCAGCCACGAGGGAGCGCAGGAGCCGCCGCATGATTTTGCCGGATCGCGTCTTGGGCAGCGCATCGGTAAAGCGAATTTCTGCCGGCCGCGCCAAGGCACCAATTTCATTGACGACGTGCTGTTTTAGCTCCTGTTGGAGGGCATCGCTGGGGGTAGCCGATCCTTCAAGAATGACAAAGGCCACGATTTCTTCCCCTTTAATTTCGTCGGGTTTACCGACCACCGCGGCCTCTGCAACCGCAGGGTGGGAGACCAATGCCGATTCAATTTCCATTGTGCCCAAGCGGTGACCAGACACATTGATCACATCGTCAACCCGTCCCATTACCCAAAAGTAGCCATCCTCATCCTTGCGGGCACCATCGCCGGCAAAGTACACGTATTGGCCATCGCGCGGCGGAATGTGTTCCCAATAGGTGCGGCGGAAGCGCTCCGGATCGCCATAGAGCGTGCGCATCATCCCCGGCCAAGGGTAGCGAATCACCAAATAGCCCCCCTCATTGACGCCCACGGGATTTCCTTCTCTATCCACAACATCCGCCAAAATGCCCGGAAAGGGTTTGGTGGCAGAACCGGGCTTCATGGGAATGGCGCCCGGCAGTGAGGTAATCATGTGCCCCCCTGTTTCCGTTTGCCACCACGTATCCACAATTGGGCAGCGTTCACCGCCAATAACGCGGTAGTACCACATCCATGCTTCGGGGTTAATGGGTTCGCCCACCGTTCCCAATAGGCGAAGGGAGGAGAGATTCCGCGATCGCGGCAGGTGTTCTCCCATTTTGATGAAGGCACGGATGGCCGTGGGAGCGGTGTAGAAAATCGTGACGCCATACTTTTCAATGACATCCCAGAAGCAGCCGGGGTTAGAGGCGCGGGGTGCCCCTTCGTACATGAGGGTAGTTGCCCCATTGGAAAGGGGGCCATAGACAATGTAGCTGTGACCCGTAATCCAGCCCACATCCGCGGTACACCAATAGACATCGCTATCTTGCAGGTCAAAGACCCACTGCGTGGTGATGTGGGTGTAGAGGTTATAGCCGGCGGTGGTGTGCACAACCCCCTTGGGTTTACCCGTGGAACCGGAGGTGTAGAGAATAAAGAGCATGTCCTCACTGTCCATGGGTTCGGCAGGACAGTCGGCACTGACGCCCTTTTGCAGATCGTGCCACCAGTGATCGCGACCGGGCACCATCGTCACCGGCTGTTGGGTGCGCTGCACCACCAAGACATTTTCAACACTGGGAACTGCCTCATGGGCAAGGGCTTTGTCCACTTGATCTTTGAGGGGCACAATGGCATCTTTGCGCCAGCCCCCGTCAGCCGTGACAACCAGTTTGGCTTGGGCATCCAACAGGCGATCGCGCAGAGCTTCGGCACTAAATCCGCCAAAGACGACAGAGTGGGGGGCACCAATGCGGGCACAGGCCAACATGGCAATGGCTGCTTCGGGAATCATGGGCATATAAATGCCGACGCGATCGCCCCTTTTCACCCCCAGTTGCTTGAGGACGTTAGCAAATTGGCACACTTCGCGGTGTAGTTGGGCATAGGTAAGCGTGCGACTATCGCCGGGTTCTCCCTCCCAGATCAAGGCCGCTTTATTTTTGCGCCAGGTCTTGAGGTGGCGATCCAAGCAGTTGTAGGTAATGTTAATTTTGCCGTTGACAAACCATCGGGCATGGGGCGGTTGCCAATCTAAGACTTGATCCCAAGGTTGAAACCACTCTAATTCCTGCTGAGCCAATTCGCCCCAAAAGGCGGCAGGATCAGCTTTGGCCTTTTCATAGAGGGCATTGTAGGCCTCAAGGGAGTTGATCCGCGCCTTGGCCACAAAATCGGCGGGGGGATAAAAAAGGCGGTGTTCCTGCAGAATGGACTCAATTGTGGGCTGACTCATCCGTTTTATCCGTGGCAGCAAGATCTATGATAGGGGCGATCGCTTAGCGTTGAACCCAATCCAGACCAATCCCCCGCGCCATCATCGCTGCCAAAAAGGGAATGGCACTAAGAAAAGCTAGTTCAGCCCGAATCACCCACGTTAAGCGCTGCACAGTCGGCAATTCTAGGGTGGGCGCTTTCTCTTCTCGCAACGGTTTAATCCACAGCAAAAAGGAGATTGTCGGATACAGCGACAACAGCCCCACCAAGATAAATAAGCCCACCTTGAGGTGAAAGACGGGGTTGGCTAAGTAATACTCGCTGCCCTTGCCAAAATAGAGTACCCGCAAAATGCCCGTGACAAGAACGGTCACCGCGGCAAGGCCATAGAGGGCAT
The DNA here is from genome assembly GCF_937958135.1 of uncultured Thermosynechococcus sp. Lineage (NCBI taxonomy): Bacteria > Bacillati > Cyanobacteriota > Cyanophyceae > Acaryochloridales > Thermosynechococcaceae > Thermosynechococcus > uncultured Thermosynechococcus sp. The sequence continues at coordinate 7,862 of NZ_CALGOG010000053.1, forward strand.
CGGTGATCACCAATCGCCAAGCCTGTTTGAGGTCTAAATCTTTGCGTAGGGTGAGGTGCTCCACAACAAGGGCAGCAAAAGCCACCATAAAACTGAGATAGTGCAGATAGGCGATCGCGGCACTGCTCCAAAGGGCGTTCATCCGAAATTTTCCTTGGCGAGTGAGAGACTTTGCAAAAAGAGCTGTACCTATCCTAGGGGGCAGCACCGAGATGTGCAAGCGCCAAGCCCCAGAGGTTTTTAGGGGTTAGCCACGGCGCAGATCTTTGGCCATGGCGCGAAAGAGATCTAAATTGGGATCATTGCGGCGGCGTTCCTGTTCTTCTACGGGAGGCGTCACCACATCACTGACGCTGGGTTCGGGTTGACTCTTGTTTTGTTCTTCGGGATTCACTTTTTCAATGGAGGAGACTAACTCCACGACTTCTACTTTTTCTTCAGTACCGCTAGTAGCAGGGAACGTTTTTTTCACAACCTTGGGGGTACGCATGTACTCGATGTTGCCGTAGGTCTTGGCTTCATCGGGATCAAGAAAAAAGTCTTTACTCGGTTGGGCATCGGCTTGCTTGCCCCGACGGAAAAGGCGATCCAAAAATCCCATAGCGGAATTGTTACCTTTTGTGAAGAAACCGCTAATTAGTTTACAATATGGTGTCGAAGAAAAACCATGGGAAATGACACCGGTCGCTGGCGATCGCCTGCTCTAGTGAGATAATCAATTTTGGTTGTTCGGATATTCTATTTATAAACTGTTTTTATTCTACCTCTACTCATTACGGGGTAGGCAAGCAACGGTGCAGCACTTTCTTAAGGGGCAATTTTTCTCTTCTAAACTCGCCAAGACCTGAATCCTCATGGTAGGTTAACAGTTGAAATGCCACAGGATGCAGGACTATGCACGCCAAAACCAAAGGGGAATCGCTCGTCCGCTTACTGGATGTCGGGAAGGCCTACCGTCAACCTAACGGTCAGGTCATTAGCATTATGGAAAATATTAACCTTGAATTGCGCACAGGAGAAATTGTTGCACTCCTAGGGCCATCGGGATCCGGTAAGTCAACCCTGATGCGGATTATTACGGGTTTGGTTGCGCCTACATCTGGGCAAGTCTTATACCGCGAGCAGCCAATGCGGGGCTTGAATCCAGGGGCGGCTGTTGTCTTCCAAAGTTCAGCCCTCTATCCGTGGCTAACGGTTTTGGAAAATGTGGAGCTGGGGCTAAAGGCCTTGGGAGAAGGCCCGCGATCGCGCCGCCGCAAGGCACTGCAGATGATTGACATTATCGGCTTGGATGGCTTTGAAAACGCCTACCCCAAGGAACTGTCGGGAGGGATGCGGCAGCGGGTGGGCTTTGCGCGGGCCTTGGCGGTAGAACCAGAACTCCTGTGTATGGATGAGCCATTTTCAGCCTTGGATGTGCTGACGGCGGAGAACCTGCGCTTTGAACTTCTCGACCTGTGGTTAGAGCACAAAATTCCCACCCAGAGTATCTTGATTGTCACCCACCATATTGAAGAGGCGGTCATTCTCGCCGATCGTATTATTGTGTTGGGGAGCAATCCGGGTCGGGTGCGGGCAGATTTTCCGGTGACCCTGCCCCACTATCGCGATCGCAAGAATCCGGAATTTCAAGCCACCGTAGATCGCATCTATAAAATTCTCACCAACCCCCATGTGGATGAATTGGAGCAACTGGAACCCAAGCCGGCCACCCTGCCCACCCGTCAAGAACCACGTTATCCACTGCTGCCCCATGTGCGCATTGGCTCGATTGCCGGTTTATTAGAACTCCTTGAACATCGCAAAGAAGACCTCTATCGCATTGCTCAGGAGCTGCAACTGGAACTAGATGACATTCTGCCCATTGTCGAAGCTGCCCAGATGATGGAACTGGTGGAACTCAAGGAAGGCGACATCAGCGTGACCCCTATTGGCAATGCCTTCATTCAGGGAGACATTGACCAGCGCAAGCTGATTATTCGCCAGCAACTCCTTAAGCATATCCGCCTTGTGCAGCAGATTCACACCTTCCTGATGGCCAAACAAAACCATCGCATCCCTGAGAGCTTGGTGCTCGATATTCTAGAGCGGCACTTTACGCCCCAAGAAGCCGATCGCCAGCTGAATACCGCCATTGACTGGGGACGCTACGCCGAACTCTTTGGCTATGATGAACCCGCTAAGGAAATTTTCCTTGAAACTAGCGAAACTGAGGAGCCGTTGCCCCTTGAAACGACTGCCGTTTGAGAAGAATTGCCTACTGAGCTTGCCTTTGGCTAAATTCCTCTAATGCCTCCATCACGTGGGTGGCATACATCAAAGCAGGACCGCCGTCCATCGCCACGGTCACCATCAGCGTCTCCATAATTTCCTCAGGGGTTGCGCCCGCGTGCAAAGCAGCACGGGTATGGAAGGCAATGCAGCCGTCGCAGTGCTTGGCCACGCCGATGGCTAGGGCAATCAACTCTTTGGTTTTGGTATCCAGTGCCCCCGGTGCGGAAGAGGCACGACTGAGACTATAAAAAGCTTTCATGGCATCTGGCATTGCCGCTGTTAGTTTTGCGGTGTAGGACTTGATATGGTTGATTTGCTCGGTGTACATCGCTGTCTTCCCAACTTGCTGTTGCTTCTATCGTCGTCGCTCAATCAGGTTATACCGCTGAAACTTCAACGTTTTTTCTTCTTCATGTCCCTTTGACGACGGGAGCAGCTTAGGGAATGATTGAGGGGTTGAGCAACATTCAGGGTGTAGGTATGCAACTTGGATGGGTGAGCACGGCGGGTCTTTTCAGTGGATTACTCCTGATGCTGGGATGTCAAGGGGTAACAGGATTACTAGCATCCCTAGAAACACCGCCAGCAGTGATTCCCTCGCCAGCAAACCCTCTGTACACAGCTGTGAATGAGTTTGGCCAGCCCCAGTTTCAAGTGGATGGGCGCAGACTATTTCGCGATCGCCCCCTCCCTTCGCAACGTATTAGTACAGCACCTACGAAATTACTCCAAGTATTGCGCAACACCCGCCACTATTTTCAAGAGTTTGGTGAGACAGATGTCGTTGCCCAACGGGAGGGGATTCTTGCCATTAAAGGTGTCACTTTAGCCCAAGTCCTTGACACGCTGGACTTTATGATTGCAACGCTGACAGAGGACATTAGTGGCAAGCGCCCAATCCGTTTGCAAGATCCAGCATTTATTAATCAGCACTTTCGCGTGATCCAATGGCTGCCCCACAACCCCCGCAACCCGAATCAAACGGAGGAATTGCGCCTGACCAACTATGCGGTGTTTACCCATCGCGGCTCGCGCACCCGCACAGATACCTACAATACAGCTCTTTATGCCTTGCCGCCTCGCCTTCCCGATCAACCGGAGAGCCTATTTTATAGGCAATTCACAAAGCAGCAAGTACTCGCGGGAATTTTTGAACCCGGCGGTCCTTTCTATGGACGGGTGCAGCCCTTGGCCTACTTGACGCGCGCCGCATTTGAAGATGCCCTGATGCAAGGAACGATTCTCGTTCGATTTACCGACGGTAGCCAAGCCTTTTTTAATGTGGATCGCAACAATGGCATTCCCTTTGTGAAGGGAGTTTCTCCCCACGAGCAGCGACGCTACTGGTATTTTCGTGAAGTGGCGGCCATTAAGGGCTACGGCAGTACGATTGAAAACAAAATCAATATCGAACCGGAGGTGACCTTTGCCGGAGATGTCTGGAATATCGGTCTGGGGCGAGTCGTGGTGATTGAAGATGCACGGGGTACTCCCCCAAAACTGCGCCTTGGCGTCATTGCCGATACGGGGGGAGCCTTTGTCCCCAATCTCTATCAGTTGGACTTTTTGGCGGGCATTTTTCCTGACCGTGCCAGCTATCAAGCGGCTGCCCGTCGCTTGCCGAACTATGTCCATGCCTATATCTTGATTAAAAAATAGCCCTAGCGCTGTCCTAGGAATTTATGGGTTTGGGGCACAACGCGCACATTGCTCAACCGTGCCTTTAACTGCGCTTGCCACGCGAGGACTTGAGCGGGGGTGGGTGGAGGGGTACAGCGACCGGTACCTACGGGCGTTACAGGTTGCAAAAAGACCGGAATATGGGGGTTTACGCTGGCCACAAGAGCACTGAGCCGATCGAGATCGGCAGGGTCGGTGGTTTGGGAAATAATCACTTTGCAAAAGACCTCGACAGGGGCGCGATCGCACAGGCGCAAAAAAGCTTCATGGGCTGACCAATGGCACTCACCACTGACGCTCGGCAGCTTAATGTCCATGCCGACACTGTCCAGATAGGGAAGAATCAGTTCCAGTGCCGCTGGATGATGTCCGCCGGTCTCAAGGTAGAGGGATAGGGAGCTGCTGGCCTTGAGCAAGGGTAAAAATTGTGCCAATGTTGCTGCATAGAGGAGGGGTTCACCGCCAGTGAGGCTAATACTGTCATGGATGGGCGGCGTGTTGAGGTGCTGGACAGCTTCGAGAATGTGGGCGGCAGTAACGGGATTGGGAATCCGTTGAAAGTGGCGATCGCCCGCGTGTTCTTCAATCAGGGCATGGCGGGGAACAAACCATGTGTGGGCACTGTCACAGTAGGTGCAGCGGAGATCACAGCCCGCCAAGCGAATAAAAACTTGCCGACACCCCACATTGGCGCCTTCCCCTTGAATGGCTGAAAATATCTCTACCAAAGGCAGCGTAATCCGCGCAAGGGAGGAATCGTTGTTAGTCTGCTGCTCTTTTACAGAAATCACAGGGGATGTGCAAGCCCGATCACAATTGAGCCTTCTTTCCGATAGTACCTTAAGGATAGTTAGCGTGTTCAGTAGGTAAATGCGATGTCTGCCCACCGTTTTGGCCTTTTGTGGCTATTGGTCGGTACCTTGGCAATAGGAACAAGCGCCCTGCCGGTTATCGTGCCCTTGTTACCTGCTGTTGCCCAAAATCCCGCTAATCAAGCCGGTGAGTTCGATCGCTACATGCAGCGGGGCTACCAGCTAACTGCTAAGCGGGACTATCAATCCGCTTTGGTGAATTTTCGCCGTGCCCTCAGCTTGCGTCCCGGCGATCGCTATGCCCTCACGGCTATCAGTAATGTGGAAGCCTATCTTGCCCGCGATCGCTACGCTGCCCAATCGCGTAACCGTCTCACCTTTGTGCCCCCAAATCGCGGCATGCCGGGGCAACGAGTCGCAGGTGCCACCCGCTTTGGTGAGTGTACCCAAGGCTCCCTGAGCAAAATTGTCGCCCTTGTTCCCGATAACAACTTGGGGATGACGGCGGCGGCCAATCCCAGTCTCTTTTTCTTTGTTCCCCAAACCACAGCAAAATCGGCAGAACTGCTGCTGCTCTCGGAAGCCGGAGAACTCTTGTTGACTCAACAAGTGCCCCTCAGTGGTAAAGCAGGGATTTTACCCGTGACGGTGGATGCCGCTAAGGTGAAGCTGCAACCGGGGCAAAAATACCAGTGGATCTTCTCCCTTACCTGTAGGCCCAATGAACCGGATGCCAATCCCTTTGTCAGCGGCTGGATTGAGCGGGCTGAGCTAGACAGGAACCTTGCCCAAGTAATCACCGCCATGCCACCGACCGATCGCTTGCCCCTTTTGGCCACTAGTCAACTCTGGCATGATACCTTAGCAACCCTTGTGGAGCTACAGCGAAGCAATCCCAATAACGCCGCGATCAAACAGCAGTGGCAGGATGTGCTCAAGAGTGCGGGCATTGATCCGCAAATTGTCAATATGCCCCTGTTGCGCTAGCAGCTCCTGTGCCGATATTGAGGGCGGTTGGCTGACCCCCAAATCCCAGATCAAGTTGCACTAGGATAAAGGATAGGCTGCATTCACAGGAGCGTGCGCCATGCTAAAGATAGCTCAATTGCCATTTCCCCTTTGGCTAACCGGTATTGTGCTCCTTGGAGCGATCGCCCCTCTGCCTGCCTTGGCACAACGGGCAGCAGGTGACATTGTGATTATTGGCAACTCCCCCGCTGCCTGGAGCCGTAATCAACGCTACTGGAATCATCTGCTCAATCTTTCAAGTGCAACCGCAGCCCCTTCTGCGCCGACAACGGCGGGGACTCCCCAAGAAGTTGACCCCAAGGCTCTAGAACAACAGCTTCTACGCAATATCCGCGTGGGTCAGCCGCAGCTTCAACCTGTACTCAAGTTGCCGGGGTCCTCGGTGGTGACCGGTACCGTGACGAACAATAACCGCCAACCCGTAACCATCCAAGCCATTAACTATGAAGTGGTGGGTGCCAACGGCGAGCTTCTGCAAACGGGTGCGGCGACCCCAGAACCGGCAACAGTCGCTCCCGGTCAGACGGTGACATATCAAAAAATGCTCCCTAATGTGCCGGCGGATATCGGAGCACAGGTGCGGTTGAGTCAGCCAGCGGTAGTGCTGCAAGGGGGTGTCTAGACTTCGCCTCGGCATTACCGGGGGGATTGCCTGCGGTAAATCTGTGGTGGCTGCCTACTTGCAGCAACGCTATGGGCTGCCCATTGTGGACGCCGATGTATTAGCGCGGCAGGCAGTTGCCGTCGGGACTCCTATTTATCAAGCCATCGTTGATCGCTATGGGCGTGAAATTTGTTGTAGGGATGGTACTATTAATCGCCGGCGTTTGGGGGAAGTTGTCTTTGCTCAGCCCCAAGAGCGCCAATGGCTAGAGGCGCAAATTCACCCTTGGGTAATTGCCCAGATGGAGCGAGCAATTGATACCTGCGATCAACCCCTTATTGCTTTGGTGATTCCCCTCCTCTTTGAGGCTCACCTTGAGGAATTCGTGGATCGCATTTGGGTGGTGGCCACCACCTCTGAGCAACAGTTGGCTCGTCTGCAGCAGCGCGATCGCCTCTCTGAAGATGCAGCCGCCCAACGCATCGCCAGTCAACTGCCCTTAGAGGAGAAGATTCGGCGGGCAGACACGGTGCTTTGGAATACAGGGAGCCTTGCGGAACTCTACCGTCAGGTGGATCAGGCCTTTGTCCTACTGGGCAGGAATGGCGAGGGAAGTTAGCCCCATTGTTACCTGTTGCAGGAAACTTTCTGGATGAATGGGCAGGGGAATGTAGCGATCCACCCCCTGATAGTTCCCCTCTGATCCCAAAATAAAAATTTTGAGTTGCTCTGGGGGACAGCGTTGCCGCAGCTGATCCACTAACTCTTGCACATCACCATAGCTAAAGGGTTCTGCAAAGAGGACAGCAATGGGCGTGAGTGCCAACAGCCGCTCCACTTCACCATCCACCAGCCAAATCACTTGATAGCCCGCTGTGGTCAAAATGGAACAAATCAGTGTGGCGGTGGGTTCATCCTCACTCACAAGAACAATCCGCCCTGCAGGTTCGACAAGCACATCTGTTGTTGCAAGGGGCGGGACATCCAGCTTGACTTTGGGGGGGTCTGATAGGGGTTCTGAAGGGATTGCCGGCAGCCCGACGGTAAAGGTACTGCCTTGGCCTTCAGTGGAGTCCACCTCAATCCAACCCTGGTGCAGATCAACCCACTGCTTGGTCAGGGCTAGGCCTAAACCTGCTCCAGGATAGGCGCGACCAAAGGAGCTATCCAACTGCTGAAATTTTTGAAAGAGCAAAGGTTGCAAGTGAGCAGGGATACCAATGCCATTGTCCTGCACTTGAAAAATGAGTTCGTCCTCTTTCCACCATGCCCGCAGAATGACTTCCCCCTTTGCAGGGGTGAACTTAATGGCATTGCTGAGCAAGTTAATGAGAATTTGCTGGATGCGGCGGTAGTCTCCCCAAAAGCGATCGCGACCGGGGGGAATCATGAGTTGGTGGTGCAGGTTGACCTGATGGCGATGGGCTTGGGGTTTGACGACTTCTATGCAGTCTGTACACAGTTGCCGAATCGAAAAGGTGCTGCGATGCAGGTGCGATCGCCCCAGTTCTGCCTGACAGAGATCGAGAATACTGTTAATCAATTCCAACAGATGGGTGCCGCTCTCGTGGATAATTTCTAGGTATTCCCGCTGTTTTGCCGTCAGCGGGCCAAGGGGCCAGCGCAACAGGGTGGCGGAAACCCCAATAACACAGGTCAGGGGAGTGCGCAGTTCGTGACTCATGGTGGCCAAGAAGTCGTTTTTAATGCGGTGGGCAGCTTCCATGGCACGAAGAGCTTCCCGCAGCGCTTGGGTGCGCTCGTTAACACGCTGTTCGAGGGTGGCCTTTTGCTGTTGGAGTTCGCTGTAGAGTTGGGCTTGATAGATGGCAATGCTCAGATGTTGACTGAGGTGGGTGAGAAACTCAATTTCTTGGGGCTGCCACTGCCGCGGGCGATCGCACTGGTGGGCAATGAGCACCCCCCAGAGTTTGTCTTGCACAATAATTGGCACAATTAACCACGCCCGGATGTGCCAACGGGCAGCAAACTCCTGGAGACAGGGCACTTCTTTGTAAAACTGCTCAATGTTGCTCACAACAATGGTTTCGCCGCGGGTAAGGCGCTGATAGCTACTCGTGGGCAAAGCTGACCACTGCCAGCATTGATCCCAAAGTCCAAGGACAGAGGGAATACCCCCATGGCGGCAGGATTCATAGGTAATTTTCCCGTGGAGTTCTCCTTCGGTGGAGCTGAATTGCCCCACCAGTAGGCGATCCACATCCAGAAACTCGCGAATGCGATCGACGGCTGTTTTTAGCAGTTCTGGCAGTTCAAGACTCTGGCGAATCTGAGTCGTCACCTGATGGAGCAATCGTTCTTGGGCTTGACGCTCGTTGAGGGCTGCGGTGACCAAAGGTTGACAGGTTTCACACTGAGCCGTTGCTTCTTCACTGAGCACGGCCATAAGGGCGATCGCCAGATCGGTGGGCAACATCTGTTCTTGACCGTTCAAGGTGGTGAGTTGCTGCAACACAGTGCGGATTAGGGGGCGGTGCTTCACAGGAGCTTGGCTACGGATTTTGCGCAAGAAGCGGGCGATCGCCCCAGGGTTAGTGAGAATTTCTACCCGATAGGCACCCATCTGGGGCACGGGGTCTGCCTGCAACAGCAGCGCAAATGTCTGGGCCACAACAAGGAGAAAAGGGGGGTCAGCAGAGGCGATGAGTTCTTCACGGGTAAGGACGGTTGCTCCGCGATGGCTTGCTTCTGCAAGCAGGACGGTGGCAATTCGCTCGTAGAGAAATGCTGGTAAAATTCGATCAAAGACGGGCTGGCGCATTGTTTTTTAAGTTCAATCCTGGATCGGTTCATCGCAGGCAGTGGCATCACCGTGCGGGGTGCGATCGCTAGAGGCTTTTCCCATTAACTTCCGTTGTAACGGCTCAGGGAAGACAGGGGGGAAAGCCCACCAGTTTTTTTAATAATTCTTGTCAAGGTATGCATCGAATTCTTACATTGAATGACCTGACTGTTGCCACAGATAACAGCGATGTTGCATTTCTACAGCAAAGCAGTGCTCCCATCGTTATTTTAACGGCAGCGGATACGGATATTGCTCTGCTGGCGCAAGCCTACCGCCAACTGCCCAAGGACTTTCCGCCGCTGCGCCTCGCGAACTTATTGCATTTACAAGCAGCAGCAGCCATTGACGACTATGGCGATCGCGTCCTAGCTCAGGCCGACGTTGTTGTGATTCGCCTTTTGGGGGGACGGGGCTACTGGAGCTATGGCCTAGAGGTGGCGCAGCAAGTGGTCGGCGATCGCGGGGGGCAGTTGATTCTCCTACCGGGGGACGATCGCCCCGACTTGGAACTCATGAGCCTCTCCAGTTGGCCGCTAGCACGGGTAGATTGCCTGTGGCAATATTTTTGCGAGGGAGGACAGGAAAATATGCAGCGAGCCTTGGAGTTTATTGGCCACTACGGCTGTGGCTGGGGTCAGCCCCCCCTGCCCCCCCAAAGAATTCCCCGCTGGGGTTCCTATCCAATTCAAGGGGAGATAGGCGAGAATTGGCCTCAGGTGGGTATTCTCTTTTACCGCGCCCACTACTTGGCGGGCAATACCGCTGTGATTGATGCCCTTGCCCAGGCCTTAATTCAGCGGCAACTGGCACCCCTAGCCGTGTTTGTCTCCTCGCTGCAAGATGCAGAAGTGCAACGGGAGCTACTGGCGGCATGGCAGGGCAAGGTGGAATTAATTCTCAATACCACAGGGTTTGCGATCGCCAAACCCCAGGAGGTTCATCTTTGGCAGCAGTTGGATGTCCCCGTTTTCCAAGTGATTCTCAGCAGCAGTCCCTACGAGACCTGGCAACAACATCCCCAGGGTTTATCGCCGCGGGATCTCGCAATGCACGTGGTCTTGCCGGAGGTGGATGGCCGCATCATTACCCGCGCAGTTTCCTTTAAGACCGTGTCGCAAATCCAATCTGAGGTAGAAACGACCATAACCACCTACACTCCGGCCGGCGATCGCCTGCAATGGGTCAGTGAGCTGGCGGCCAACTGGCTCAACCTCCGCCGCAAAGCGCCCGCTGAACGCCGTATTGCCCTAATTTTGGCCAACTACCCCTGTCGCGATGGTCGTCTTGCCAATGGCGTGGGTCTGGATACCCCCAACAGTACCGTAGAGCTGCTCAAGGCACTTCAGAGAGCCGGCTATGATCTCGGCGCTCATCCCCTCCCTGCCGATGGCGATGCCCTCATTCAACACCTGAGCCGCTTCTGCACCAACGACCCCGAAGGTAATCAGTGGCGGCTGCCCCGCTACACTCTCCCCCTTGAAACCTACCGGCGCTATTTTCAGGCTCTGCCAAGGGCGGCCCAAGAGGCCATCAACCAACGCTGGCCCTTTCCCACCGCGGATTTACCCATTGCCGGCAACTGTTGGGGCAACATCTTTGTTGGTGTTCAGCCCAGCCGAGGCTACGATCGCGACCCCAGCTTGAACTACCATGCCCCCGACTTGGAACCCACCCCAGACTATCTGGCCTTTTACTTTTGGCTGCGCCATGTGTTTGAAGCAGATGCCATTGTCCATGTGGGCAAACACGGCAATCTGGAATGGCTCCCCGGCAAAAGCATTGCCCTCAGTGAGACCTGCTTTCCAGAAATTGTCCTAGGCCCTGTGCCCCACTTTTACCCCTTTATTGTCAACGACCCCGGCGAGGGTGCCCAAGCCAAACGGCGCGCCCAAGCGGTGATTTTGGATCACCTGACGCCGCCCCTTACCCGCGCCGAGTTGTACGGTGGCCTAGAGACCCTCAGCCACTACATTGAGGAGTACTACGCCGCTGAGCAGTTCGATCGCCCCCGCTTAAACCGCCTGCGGCAGCAGATTGAAGCCCTGGTTAAAGAACTGGATTTAGACCAAGAAATTGCTGCCCCCAATCCAGAGGAAACATGGGCCGCATGGCTGGCGCGCACCGATGGCTACCTCTGCGATTTACGGGATGCCCAAATCCGCGATGGCCTGCATATCCTTGGCCAATGTCCCCAAGGGCAACAGTTGCGGGATTTGATCATTGCTATTGCCCGCAGTCCCAGCTCAGAGCATATCGGTCTCACTCGCGCGCTGGCTCAAGACCAAGGAGTAGATTTAGACCCGCTCACCGCCGATCCAACGGCTCCCAGTCCTGTCCCCGGCTATCGCTCTGTGGGGGAGTGGCAAAATGCCCTAGAGGTGGCGGCGGCAAACCTAGTGGAGGCTCTGCTCAACGGCACCCCAACCCCCCCCTGTGGTCGGGCAACCCAGCGGGTACTGGATTGGATTTGCAGCGTACTCTACCCTGCCCTGCAGCAGACTCCCCAGGAAATTCAGCACTTGCTCCATGGCCTCAATGGCGGCTACGTCCCCAGTGGCCCTGCCGGTGCCCCGAGTCGGGGCCGTCCCGATGTCCTGCCCACCGGACGGAATTTCTATGCAGTGGATCTGCGGGCGGTACCCACGGAGGCGGCTTGGGCGTTGGCGGAGCGATCGGCAGCGGCACTTATTGAACGCTACTGTCAAGAGCACGGAGAATTTCCGCGCACCCTTGGCCTCTCGGTATGGGGCACAGCCACCATGCGCACAGGGGGCGACGATATTGCCCAAGCCCTTGCCCTGCTGGGGGTACGGCCGGTGTGGGAAGGCACCTCGCGGCGGGTCGTGGATTTGGAGGTGATTCCCCTATCGCTGTTGGGGCGACCACGGGTAGATGTGATGCTGCGGATTTCCGGCTTTTTCCGCGATGCCTTTCCCAATTTAATTGCCCTCTTCGATGAGGCAGTGCAGCGAGTGAGCCAATTGGAGGAACCTCCGGATCAAAATCCCTTGGCTGCTCAAGTGGCTAAAGAAACTGCCTACTGGCAACAGCAGGGTCTTTCTCTAGAGCAAGCCCAACAACGGGCGCGCTTTCGCATCTTTGGCTCCAAACCCGGTGCCTATGGCGCTGGACTGCAAGGCCTCATTGAAGCGCAGAACTGGCAGGGGGATGAGGATTTAGCCCGCGCCTACATCCACTGGAGTAGCTACGCCTACACCGGGGAAGGGCGGAGCCACAATGCGGCTGAAGCCCTTGAGCAACGTCTCAGACAACTGCAAGTGGTGCTGCAAAACCAGGACAACCGTGAGCATGATCTATTGGACTCCGATGATTACTACCAGTTTCAGGGGGGTCTGACCGTGGCGGTGCGATCGCGATCGGGGCAGCAACCCACGGTTTACTTTGGCGATCACTCACGGCCAGAACAACCCAAAATTCGCACTCTTCAAGAAGAACTACTGCGGGTCTATCGCTCCCGTGTGGTCAATCCCAAATGGCTGGCAGGCATCCAACGCCATGGCTACAAAGGCGCCTTTGAAATGGCAGCTACAGTAGATTATCTCTTTGGCTATGCCGCCACCGCTCGCTGTGTGCCCGACTATGTGTTTGCTGGTGTTGCTCAGACCTACTTACTCGATGGGGAAATGCAAGCCTTTGTGGCGCAGCACAATCCCTGGGCCCTGCGGGATATGGCTGAGCGACTCTTAGAAGCAGCTCAACGTCAACTGTGGCAGACACCCGATCCGCAAATTTTAGACCGCCTGCGATCGCTCGCTCTAGAGGCCGAGGGTCTAATTGAACAACTGTAGTAGGCGTTCTCCGTTCTCACCTCAGCCGCCGGCGAGAGCGTTATATCCTAATAGAGTAAAATCCAGCGCAGCACCCGCGCTACCGTTGCCACCACGCAGACAATGACTAACTGTCCCGGCAAGGCAAAAAGGGAATACTGCTCTAGTAACTCCCCTAAGGGTTGACTCAACTGCCCTGCCAGAGCCAAGCCGCCGAGGTAGAGAGCACCGCAAACGTGAATCAGGGTCAGTCCTGCTAAGCTACTCAAGGCAAGCCATTCTAGAGTTACCCGCTTTTGGGGGCGAAAGGCGAGCCAACCACAGACCCAAGCCGCCGGCACAAAACCCAAAAGATAACCGAATGTCGGTTCACGCCAATAGCCAAGACCGCCCCCTTGGGAAAACACCTGAAACCCACTTAGTCCCAAAATTAAATAGGCCACCTGTGAGAGGGTTGCAGCTTGCCGCCCCCCCATACAGCCAACGAAAAGAACCGCTGCCACTTGATACGATACGGGCAGCGAGTACACAGGAATCGCCGTCCATGAGCTAGGCAACACAACTTGCCCTTCCTCATTCAGCAGGTTGGGGATAGCGATCGCGGCTTCCATGAACGTTCCGGCAACAGTTAGCAGGAGGCCTAAAACTGCCCACAAAAATTCGTCAAGGGGTGACACGTGGTTTCTCAAGAGCGCTGCAACTCATTGGGCGGGACTGACGGAGCCGCACTTGCATAACGAAACGTGAGATCCGTATCCCCCATCATGATAATGTCCCCATGGTATAGTACCCGCTCATCCGCTAGGAGGGTACCGTTAATCAGTGTGCCATTGCGACTGTTGTGGTCACGAATTATGTACACCAGGGCATTGCCACGAGGCCGTAGCTCAATAGTGGCCTGGTGTCGTGAAACGTAGGGATCATGGATGATAATGTCACAGTCACTGGCCCGCCCAATTTTCCAAGCAGCCTTGCCTGCGAGGTGATACTTGCCCACCACTGTGCCTTGGGAACACACAATCAGCCATGCTTGCTTGTCAACATCGGGAAAGTGCGCCATGGAAGTCTGCCACGGATACTTTTATCATACGTACTTCACTCTTGCTTTTGGGGCTGGATGATGCTTTGAAAACCTACGAAGCCTGAGATTGAAATTTTCAATAGACAATTTACAGACATCAACTTCAGTGCTCATACGGATAGTAAAAGGCTATTCGCATATTTAGATTAAACAGTAAAAGCATATTAAAAGGTATATTAAATACTTTCTAACGTCTAGTTGTGAGGTGAACATAGGACGTTTTTAGACCAAGGTTTTCACTCATCAATTGTATAAAAAGAGTTGGTTTTATCAAATTTAACTAACCTGTTGTGAGCTTCCTATGAAAAAGCCGGCTTCAATTTCTGTGTCCAATTTGAGTCAGGGTTTCCCCTTGGTGCAGAATGAAAATTAGGCTCCATCAACTCAACAGCTGAAGCTGCGGCGATCGCTCCTTGCCAATCTCCTAGTACTGGCAGTAGGCTGTGGCATTCTCACCTTTGCCGGCGCGTTTCTCTACCGCCACTTGACAACTGTTCGCAGTCGCGACGCCGTCATCAATGGGGTGATTGTAAATGTAAGGCCGATGCTCGTGCTGCCGAGTTGGGGCTGACCCCGCGCCATACTCGCAGTAACTACGACCCCCGCCTGCGGCTCCAAGAGTTACAAATTCAGATTGGCGAACAGCAGGCGATCGTCAAAATCGCTGCCCAACAACGACAGGTTACCTAAGCGCAGCGCAGGGTCGTGGAGGTGCCTGCCCCCATTGCCGGCTATGTGTGGCGGGTGGATGCCCGGCCGGGCATGTTTCTGGGTAAAGGGGATCAAATTTTGCAATTGCTGGATTGCCAACGGCGTTAGATTGATGTGTTTGTGGATGAACAATCTCTGCGGTTGATCCACCCGCGCACCAAGGCAAAAATCGAACTCTATGGTAGTAAAGGGAAGGTTCTGTGGGGAACCGTGAGCAACATTCGTTCGGGTTTGGGTCGGCTCAATCCTGGAGGTGATCAGGTGATCCCCATTCCCGAAAATTACCCGCGTCAAAGTCAAATGCGTGTTGAGCTAAATGCCAACCAAGACTGGGGTGAGGGGAACTTTTACTATGTGGGCTACACCGCACGAGTAACGTTTCAGATTGTCCCCTAAGTATTGATATTTACCTTAAAGATTTCATTGTTGCGACAAGGTCTGTTGTTGCCGTTTATCTAGGCAATAAGAAATATTGATGCAATTTTATTCTTGACCGCCGTCAAGTACGGTGCCGTTCATAGATAAGATCAAATCCAATTAGTCTTACCCATAGGCAGAAGCAGGGTTTATGTTGCAATCATTTGCGGACACGGTGTGGCTCGTACCTTTCTACTCGCTGGTGGGAATGGCGTTGTCCTTGATTTGGTCACCGGCAATCACTCGCAAGACGGGACCTCGTCCAGCGGGCTATGTGAATATCTTGCTCACATTTTTCTCCTTTGTTCATGCGCTACTGGCAACGGTAGCGATCGCCAACCAGCCGCCGCAGTCTGTGCATTGGACATGGCTCGATGTCGCGGGTCTGCACTTTGACATTCCTGTTGAGATTTCTATTTTGACGACCACGGCTCTCATGCTGATCACAGGCTTGAATCTAATGGCTCAGGTCTTTGCCATTGGCTACATGGAGATGGATTGGGGCTGGGCGCGGTTTTTTGCTCTCTTGGCCCTCTTTGAAGGGGGGATGGCTGCTCTAGTGCTCCTCGACTCCCTCTTCTTTAACTATGTGGTGCTAGAAATTTTGACCCTTGCCACCTACTTACTCATTGGTTTTTGGTTTAATCAACCCCTAGTGGTTACGGGTGCCCGCGATGCCTTTCTCACTAAACGGGTAGGAGATTTGGTGCTGCTGATGGGGCTGTTGGCGATTTATCCCCTTGCGGGTTCGTGGAACTACGATGATTTAGCGGCTTGGGCCACCACTGCTCAAGTGAATCCCCTCTTGATTACCCTGATTTGCCTAGCTCTGATTGCTGGCCCTATGGGCAAATGTGCCCAGTTCCCGCTGCATCTGTGGTTGGATGAAGCCATGGAAGGTCCAATTCCTGCTTCGATTCTCCGGAATGCCATTGTTGTGGCTACGGGGGCATGGGTGCTCGTTAAGCTAACCCCCATTCTCAGTCTTTCCCCCGTGGCTCTAACGGCTTTGCTGGTGATTGGGAGTGTTACCGCATTGGGGGGAACCCTCATTGCCATTGCCCAAGTGGATATTAAGCGCGCTCTCTCCTATTTAGTCAGCGCCTACATGGGCTGGGTATTTATTGCTGTCGGTCTCAAGGAGCCGGGCTTGGCCTTTGTCTTTATCCTCACCTATGGGGTGGCAATGGCATTGCTGATGATGAGCATTGGTGCCATTATCTGGAACAGCATTACCCAAGATCTGCGGCTGCTCGGTGGGTTGTGGTCACGGCGCCCCATTTCTGGCATCTCGTTCCTCGTTGGTTCAGCCGGACTCCTAGCCTTACCGCCCCTGGCAAGTTTTTTCCCTCAGGCGGAATTACTGGATACGGCCTTTAGCCAACTGCCTTGGGTGGGCGTTGTACTGCTGCTCATCAATACCTTTGCGGCCTTTAGTCTAGGTCGTACATTCTGCCTTGTTTGGGGCGGTGAGGTTAAGCCCATGACGGCGCGATCGCCCGAGGTGTTTTGGCCGATGATTTTGCCAATGACGGTTGATTTGGGACTCGTGTTGCACTTGCCAATTCTCATGGGGCGATTTGATTGGGTGATTTGGACTCATCCTTCCTTAACCACCGCAGCCATGCTAACCCTGACCGCTCTGTTGGGTTGGGGGGTAGCCGCATGGGTCTATCTCGGCAAAGCAATTCCCAAACCCATCCAGTTTCCCCTGCCGTTGCTTCAGGATCTGCTGGCCTACGATTTCTATACGCCGAAGCTCTACAAAGCTACAGTGGTGGGGGCAGTGGATATGATTTCCCGCATTACCGCTTGGTTTGATCGCACGTTTGTGGATGGCACGGGCAATGCCTTTGGTGTGGTGACACTCCGCGGGGGAGATCGCCTGAAGTACAGTACAACGGGTCAATCCCAAGTCTATCTCCTCACCATCTTGATGGGGGTCGCCATTCTGGTCATTGCCATTTGTTGGCCACTGCTGGCTTAATACTCCATTCCTTGAGGTTCTTGCCCTATGCTGACGCTGTTAATTGTGTTGCCCGTCATCGGTGCGCTGCTGATGCCGCTGCTACGGGCGCGATCGCTCCGTTCGGGTGCGTTGGTTACTGCCGCCGTCACCTTTGCCCTTTCCCTGTGGATGCTGACGCAGTTCGATGTTCGGCAAACAACACTGCAATTTACGGAATTTGTGCCGTGGCTATCGCCCTTGGGATTGAACTATTCCCTTGGTGTGGATGGGTTGTCCCTACCCCTGATTGTCTTGGGGACGTTCTTGACGCTTGTGGTGGTGTTCACAGGTGAAAAAAGTGCCCCCCGCCTGTTTTATGCCCTTGTTCTTCTGGCCAATGCAGGAGTTACCGGAGCTTTGGCGGCACAGAATTTACTCTTGTTCATTTTCTTCTACGAAATCGAGTTGGTGCCATTTTATTTGCTGATTTTGCTCTGGGGAGGGCAGCGCCGCGAACAGGCCGCCATCAAGTTCCTCATCTATACCGCAGTTTCTGGCATTCTTGTCCTCGCTGCCTTTTTGGCAATGGGTTGGCTGACCCACGCCCCCAGCTTTGACTATGCCGATATCCAAATGGCTGGCTTGGCACCCACGACCCAAGCAATTCTTCTGTTGCTGTTGATCTTGGGCTTTGGTATCAAAATGCCCTTGGTGCCCCTCCACAGCTGGTTGCCCGATGCCTATGTGGAAGCTTCGACGCCAACCGCAATTCTGCTTGGGGGGGTACTGGCAAAGTTGGGCACCTATGGGCTGGTGCGTTTTGCCCTAGGCTGTTTTCCAGAGGCTTGGGGGCAGCTGTCGGGTTTGCTCGCAATCTTGGCGGCTGTGGGTATTCTCTATGGTGCCCTTGCCGCGATTGCTCAAAAGGATATTAAACGGATGGTGGCCTACAGTTCCATTGGTCACATGAGCTATGTTTTGCTGGCGGCAGCGGCTCATACCCAACTGAGCATGGTGGGGGCGATCGCCCAAATGATTAGCCACGGCTTGATTCTGGCACTGTTGTTCTATCTGGTAGGGGTCATTGAAACCAAAGTGGGCACCCGTGAGCTAAATGTGCTCAATGGTTTGCTCAATCCCCTGCGCGGCCTACCCACCACCAGTGCCCTCCTAATCTTGGCGGGGATGGCCAGTGCCGGTATTCCGGGACTGGTGGGTTTTGTGGCTGAATTTTTAATCTTCCAAGGCAGCTACGACACGTTCCCAATTCCCACCCTGCTTGCAGTCGTTGGCACTGGTTTGACAGCCGTTTACTTTGTGATTTTGATTAACCGCACCTGTTTTGGCCGCCTTGACAATGCGACGGCCTACTACCCTCGGGTGGTTTGGTCAGAAAAAATGCCCGCCATTGTCCTGAGCCTGTTAATCCTAGTCTTGGGTGTGCAGCCCACGTGGCTCGTGCGGTGGAGTGAAACCACCAGTGCCCAGATGGTTGCGGCAATACCAAGTGCAAGGGAAATTGTGGCCAGTTTACCCCAATAGTTAGGAGAGTCTCCCCATGGTTCAAGCACTCACCCATCCCAGTTCGGCAAAACTGCCCCCCTTAGATCACCCCTTAGCAGACATCATTTACCGCCTTGAGGCGGGGGGTGCCCTCATTCCCGACACGCCAGTGAACCTAATGAAGATCATTGGCATGTACAAAGCCTACTCCATTCCGATGGACTTCTACTGGCGCGATCTGCTCTACCTTGGCGAGCGGGTATTTATTGATCCTTTTCCCTTTTTTAAGTATTTTCCGACCAAAGAATACTTTGATCTGCCCAATCATTACGCTGGCGATACGGCAGATCTGCGGATTTGGCGCGGCCCTGCCCATGCCCGCCCCGAACTGATGGCCTTCATCGAGAAGGGGGAAACCGGCAAGATGCCTCGCCTGCTGCACCACCTCTGGCACGATCGCATCAACATGGAGTTCTCTGAAAATCTTGCCCGCAATATGATGTGGCACCGCATGGGGGGCCAACTGGACATTTACCTTGATTCTGAAGAGTACAAAGCCGCAGCCGATAAGGCCATTCGTGCCTACTTCAAACGCAACCCACTGATGTTGGGTTTGCACAAGCTCTTTCCGGACCTCTTTTTAGAGCAAGCGCGCCAAGCCACCTATATGACTGTGCTGGGGCTATTTTGGGAAGTAATGGCACCGGTCTTCTTTGAGATTAGCGATCGCTACGATGAGGGCAGCATTACCAGTGTTAAGGATGCGATGAACTTTTTGGTCAATGGAATTTTTGCTGCTGCCGGCCGTCCTATCTATCACCATGTCTATATTGATGATGAGGTGCATGTTCTTGTGCCTAAGGAAAAGGGCTTTATGTGGCTCTATGAAGCGGCTTTCCCCTATGTAGAAGCGGTCTTTTATCGCACAGCCCCCTTCCGAGGAACCAAGTCCTACAATGCCCAAGCCAATCAAATCCCCACAGATCAAGTGGACTTCCACTATGGCATTCTCTTTGCCGATAAATTTCCTGTGGGAACCGCGGGAATTCCGCCAACGCTGCTGCATCAGGATATGTACCACTTCCTCCCCCCGTACCTAAGGGATTACTTCCACCAACACTGTCGCGGTGAGGATGATATTTTGGTACAGTTGGGGATTGCCTTCCAGCATGCCATGTACACAGTGACCTCTGCCGTTTTGCAGGCAACCCGTGCTGCCTTCTACTATCCCTTAGATGATCCCAATCCAGAGCACTTGATGGCCAACCGCCGCTTCTTTGTGGCGCAGATGGATCGCTTTCTTCGCCCCCAGTACGGGATTGCCGAGGCCTGCAAAATCCGCAATGTTCAAGACCCGAATTACTTGTAGCGAGTTGTAGGACAGGACTTAAGGGAGAGGAGGTGTGTCTCTTCTCCCTTTTTGCTAGGCTGGAATCAAGGTGAACTTTTGTAAATCGTAAAAGGGTGGCGCTGTGGCCAATGTCGAAATCTATACGTGGTCTCGTTGTCCCTTCTGCATTCGGGCAAAGCAACTCTTAACACGCAAAGGGGTGCAATTTACCGAGTACGTGATTGATGGGGACGAAGCTGCTCGTGAAGCAATGGCGCAACGTGCCCATGGCCGGCGATCGCTGCCGCAAATTTTCATCAACAACGAGCACATTGGTGGCTGCGATGATCTCTATGCCCTAGAGGCGCAAGGAAAACTGGACGCTCTCCTGCAAGCGGCAGCCTAGCGGAATGGCCGTAGATATTGCCTTTATCATTGACCCCATTGCCAGTCTAGACCCCGGCCACGATACCAGTGTGGCCTTGATGGAGGCAGCGCAAGCAGCAGGGGCGCAGGTGTGGGTAACGGAGATTTCCCAACTGCTGATCCGCGAAGGCCAGGTGTGGGCAGCGCTCACCCCAGTCCAGTTATCCCCGGTACAACTGGTGGCCGGCCGGTGGCAGATTCCTCAACCGTGGTTTCAGGCGGGTGCAGTGGAATGGCGACCCCTCAATACCTTTCGCGCCGTGTGGATGCGCAAGGATCCCCCTGTGAATACCGCTTACCTCTATGCCACCTACTGTCTCGATTTAGTGGATAAAACAACCACGCTTGTGCTCAACTCGCCGGCGGGTCTGCGCCATGCCAATGAAAAGATGTACGCCCTGCAATTTCCAAGCGTGATTCCCAAAACCATTGTGACCGGGGATAAGCAACACATTCGTGAATTTGTGCAGCAGCAGGGCATGGCAGTGCTCAAGCCCTTGGGCGGTAAAGCAGGAGAAGGCATCCTCTTTTTGCAGGCGGGCGATCGCAACCTGAATTCAATGATTGAAATCAGTACCCAACGGGGACAACTGCCGGTGATGGTGCAGGAATATCTACCGGCAGCCAAAGAGGGGGACAAGCGAATTATTCTCCTGAACGGCGAACCAATGGGGGCAGTGAATCGGATTCCCACAGGGGATGAATTTCGCGGCAATATGGCCACGGGTGGACGGGTGGCAGCCGTCGAAATCACAGAACGCGATCGCCAGATTTGTCAAACCTTGGCTCCTGCTCTTCAGCGCGATGGCCTCTATTTTGTGGGGATTGATGTCATTGGCGGCTATTTAACGGAGGTCAACGTCACTAGCCCCACCGGTGTGCGGGAAATTGATCGTCTCAATGGGACGCGCCTCGGTCAACAGGTGATGGCTTGGCTATTGGGATAGGACAGCAATACGATTTAATACTCTAAGTGTAAGTAGCTCTAGCTGCCAATTAAGGTTTCAATGGACTATTGGAGCTGGTGTGGCATTAGCTCTACACCACCGATTGAGGTCTAGTTGCAGCTATCGCAACCGATGCCGTCACTTTCTACCCAACTATGCAAGGATAATTTAAGGACACGCTCAATCCCCTTGAAACTGTCGTTCACCACGTCTGACCCTAGGCAATACCAATTTGAGTCTGCTGATCATTCCACATTTTCCATTTTTCGTAGATGC
>NZ_CALGOG010000054.1:0-13902 GCF_937958135.1 uncultured Thermosynechococcus sp.
CATCCAAGGCGCACTAATCACTATCGCCTGCGGGACTATCTGCAATTTGATAACCAACGGGGAGACATTACAGACTGGTACAATCAGCGGGTAACCCTCGTAACAGAAGATTTTGTCATCGGCTTAGTAGAAGGGCTGGAAGAAGAAGTGGGTTCAGCCTCTGCTCTTGTCATGTACAGAATTGGTGAAGAGTGGGGCAAGCGGGATGCAGTGGTCTTCAAGCAGCACTTTGAGCAGGAGTACCAGCGCGAGCTACGCAAGGCTGCTTTGACATTTATCTTAGAGGCTTGGTGGTGGCCTTTCACAACCCAAGGCTGGGGCAACTGGGAAGTGGATCTCACAGAGCAAAAGAATGGGTTCATGTTTATTAACATTTTTGACTCTGTGGTGGCCCGTACGCTTGGGGATGTGGGCAAGCCAGTGTGCTATATCTACGCGGGTCTCTTTGCGGGTTTCTTTACGGGTTTAATTCAAAAACCCTTGGGTTGTATTGAGTTACAGTGCTATGCGATGGGAGAAACCTACTGCAAGTTTCTCGTGGGGAAACAGGATCGCATTGATGCGGCTGCCTTCTGGCAAAACGAAGGTGCCACAGCGCGGGATATTGAAAAACGGCTGCGCCAAGGGGAATTGGTGAAACGATAAGCCCCAGAGGGGGGTGTTGATTGATTTTCTAAGGAGGGTTGCCCGATGTTCCGTCAGTTGAATCACTTAACCGTTGTTGCCGATGGTCGCTATGCCCGTCCTGAGGAATTGAACTTCCTGCGGGACTATCTGGCTTCGGTGGAGACTCGCATCAGTGCCTACGAAAAAATCCGCGCTGAGGCGGAAATGATGGTAGATAAAATTCAAGCCATGCAAAAGGCAGAAAATCCCCGCTGTTTTCATTTGATCAATGGCGATCGCTCGGAGATTTGCCGTCGTGACTTAGGGGATACGATTCGGCTGTGTGCCTCGGCAATGCTCTTTTCCGAGTTGGATTTGTTGCGGGACAACTTTTTGCTTTGGTATCGCACCATTGTTAAGTCCTTTAATTACGAGGCGTCCTCGTCCTCTACCTATGGTAAGTTCCTGCCGAACATGATGAAGCAATTGCTCACACCAGAAGAACAGCAGGTGATGCAGCCTGTTCTTGCCCTCGGCAGCTCGATTTTGTCAGAATGAAATTGTCAGCAAAGAGTTCGTAAGGGGGGAATGGATGCTGCGCCAACTGGAAAAACTCAGCCTCGAGGCGGATGGCCGCTATGCCAGGGCTGAAGAGCTGGAATTCCTTAAGAACTATCTAGCGGTCGCGGAGCAGCGCATTAGTGCCTATGAAAAAATCCGTGACGCCGAGGAGAAAATCCTTGATCAGGTGGAGCAGCAACTGCGCGCGAAAAGTCCCCACATTTTCCGCAAGGGCAATCAGGATTATTCGGCGGTGTGTCGGCGCGATCGCAAGCATGTGCTGCGTCTAGCGGCCGCAGCGATGTTATTTGCGGATCTCGAGGCTCTGCGGGAGGGGTTCTTGCTGTGGTACCGCACGATCATTAAGGCCTTCAGGGACGAAAAGGTCGCTCAAGTGACGTACCAAGTCCTACCCCAGGCTGTTAATCAAGTGCTCGACGGTGAGGAAGTGCCGTTGATGCAACCTGTGATGGCTCTGACGCAGTCAATCTTAGGGGAATAAGCTAGCCTACCTCAGCAGTGAGGCAAAAATGCGCTAGCCTAGAAGCACTGATTCCATAGGGGAATTTACCCCACCGGCAATCGCCTTTGGCGTACCATTGGGATTGGCCGCTATAGTATTACTAAGATTCATTGGGATACACAAAGGCATGACCATATCGGCGCAATTGCTGCAACGGGCAGATTTAATCGGTACACAGGTAATCACCCGTGATACTGGTCGGAAGTTAGGCGTCATCAATCAAGTTTGGGTTGATATTGACCAACGGCAAGTGGTCGCCTTGGGGGTGCGCAATACCCTTTTTACAGGGGAACAGCGCTATATTCTTTTAGACAGTATTCGCCAAATTGGTGATGTCATTCTTGTTGAGCACGATGACGATGTAATTGAGTCTCTCAATACCTACAACTACAGCACACTCATTGACAGTGAGATAGTCACCGAAACCGGTGAGGTGTTGGGCAAGGTACGGGGCTTTAAGTTTGACCCGCAAACGGGCGACATCACGGATTTGATTTTGGCCTCCATTGGTTTGCCTTGGATTCCTGCTCAACTCATTAGTACCTACGAGTTGCCCATCGAGGAAATTGTCAGCACAGGGCCTGATCGCATTATTGTCTTTGAGGGGGCTGAAACCCGCCTGCGGCAATTGACTGTGGGACTTTTAGAACGGATCGGCTTGGGAGCACCCCCTTGGGAAAGTGATGAAGACGATTACTATCAACCGATCACGCCGAGCAGTAATCAATTGCCCTCTGGGGCGCGATCGCCCGTCTATCCTCCCCCACGCAGCCGCAGTGACTACGAAGCAGACTGGGAAACGGCTCCCCGGCGACGTCGCCGCCAGCCCGAGTATGTGGAGTATGAAGAGGAGGAGTATGAGTACGAAGAGCGCCCCCGCTCACGTCAAGTCAAACCCCCTGCTCAAGCTATGCCCGTAGAACTGCCGGAATCCGAACCCACTGCCGATCCTTGGGAAGAACAACAACCGATTCGCCTTGAGCAGCGGCAAAAGCAAGAGGAATACGACCACGAATAGTCTGGAATATTCCAAATGGCCTATACCCCACTGGCCACGGTACTTCAGCAATGGCAGCAGACTCCCGAATGGCAACAGCCGCGGCAGTTCTTGTGTCTTTTGGAGCACTGGCCGAAGCTGGTGGGGTCAATTGTGGCGGAGCACACTGTACCGCTGGAACTGACCGGTCAAGGGGTGTTGCTTGTGGCGGTTGCCAATAGTACGTGGGCACAGCATCTAATGTTCTCGCGATCGCCCCTGATGGCCAAAATTCAGCAGACTTTGGGGATTCCCCTCAGGGATATTCGCTTTTCCCATCGCCACTGGCGACCCCCCTGCTCAGCGATCGCCACGGATGACACCTTACCGAAAGTAGGGAATCTTCCCACTGTGGCAGCAGCAGCCACTCCCCAAGAGGCCTTTCAGCGTTGGCAAGACCAAGTGCGGCAGCGATCGCGAGATTATCCTCTTTGTCCGCGCTGTCAATGTCCTACACCCATTAAAGAGCTACAGCGCTGGGGAATCTGCGGGCTGTGTTACGCCCGTTCGGCCTAGATGCCAGAGCCGTTGAGAAACTCTTCAATGGGGCGATCGCTGAGGCGGCAGGCTTGGCCTTGGGTAGATTGACAACCCCCTAGCACCGAGGCGGGCACCCTTTCTTGTCCCTGCTGTTGCAATGCTTGCACCTGTTTCTCTAGGAGTTCAATGCGATCCAAAAGATAGCGAATGGCTTCCGCCTCAGAGTCAGGCAGTTGACCGTGTTCCAAAGGAGCAATTTTGGCACCTGCCCGATAGACAATCCGCCCTGGAATACCCACCACCGTACAATCAGAGGGGACATCCCGCAGCACGACTGAACCTGCGCCAATGCGCACATTGTTCCCAATCGTGAGGTTGCCTAACACCTTTGCCCCGGCTCCGACAACCACATTTTCACCTAGGGTGGGGTGCCGCTTTCCGGTTTCCTTACCCGTACCGCCGAGGGTTACTCCCTGATAGATTAGGCAGTAATCCCCAACAACGGCGGTCTCGCCAATGACGACCCCCATGCCGTGATCAATGAAAACGCCCTTGCCAATCGTGGCACCGGGGTGAATTTCAATGCCTGTGAGCAAGCGGGCAATGTGGGAAATGAAGCGGGGAATAAAGGGAACGCGCCGCCGCCAAAGCCAGTGGCTCAAGCGATGCAGAAGGAGGGCTTGAAAGCCGGGATAGCAAAAAATGACCTCTAACCAGTTGCGGGCAGCCGGATCCCGCTCAAAGATAATTTGAAAATCTGCTTTGAGGGTGCTGAGCACACGCGGCTCCTTGGCAGTCATAGAACGTAAAGATCAGTTTTGATTTTAACGGATTTTGCCAAGGTCTCTCCAACCAGACCTTAAGAGGCCACCAAAGGGGAATGCCGCAGTTGCCGACTGTGCTGGAGGCCATACTCAAGGGCCTCGGCCACCGCTTGGTAGGAGGCTTCAATAATATTGGCAGAGACGCCAACCGTTGCCCAGCGATCGCGCCCATTACTGGACTCCACCAGTACCCGTGTTTTCGCCGCCGTGCCGGCATGGCCGTCCAAAATCCGCACCTTGTAATCCGTCAGGTGAAATTCGGCAATCTCTGGATAGAACGACATCAACGCTTTGCGCAGCGCCTGATCCAACGCTGAGACAGGACCATTGCCCTCCGCTGCTGTGAGCATCTCCTCACCATTCACTTCCACCTTGACCGTGGCCAAGGACTGGCTGCGAATTGTTGCCTCCAGTGGGCCTGAATCTGTGCGGCAAAAGACATCAAAGCCCTTGAGGGTAAAGGGTCGCTGGCGCTGTCCTAAAATCTCCTGAATTAGCAGTTCAAAACTGGCTTCCGCTGCTTCAAATTGATAGCCTTCGCTCTCAAGGTGCTTAATCCGCTCCAAAATCCTTCGACTCAAGGGATGCTGCCGATCCAACTCAAAGCCAAGTTCACTGGTTTTTGCCAAAATATTGCTGATGCCCGCCTGCTCGGAAATAATAATGCGGCGCTGATTGCCCACCAAATGCGGCTCAATATGCTCGTAGGTGCGGGGGTTGCGCTGCACAGCACTGACATGGATGCCCCCCTTGTGGGCAAAGGCCGATAGCCCCACGTAGGGTGCATGCTCATCGGGGGCAAGGTTGACTATTTCACTGACATGGCGGCTGACCTCCGTCAGCGTGGCCAACTGCTCCGAACTGACACAGTCATAACCCAGTTTTAGTTGCAGATTGGGAATGAGGGTACAGAGATTGGCGTTGCCACAGCGTTCACCGTAACCATTGAGAGTTCCCTGCACCATGCGCACACCGCTTTGCACCGCCGCCAGGGCATTGGCCACGGCTGTGCCGGCATCGTTGTGGGTGTGAATTCCAAGACAATCAAGGCCGCCAAAGTGCGCCATCACCTCTGCCACGACCGCCTGAATTTGATGGGGCAGACAACCGCCATTGGTATCGCACAGAACTAGCCATTCTGCCCCCGCAGCCAAGGCGGTTTCTAGGGTTTGGAGGGCATAGTCTGGATTGGCAAGATAGCCATCAAACCAGTGCTCGGCATCATAGATCACCCGCCGTCCCTGGGATTTGAGGAACTGAATCGAGTCGGCAATCATGGCACAGTTTTCCGCCAACGTGGTCTTGAGACCCTCGGTGACATGGAGATCCCAGGATTTGCCAAAAAGGGTCACCCAGCGGGTACCGGCTGCCAAGATTGGCTCAAACATCGGCTCTTCTGCGGCTTTGCGGCCGGGGCGGCGTGTGGCACAAAAGGCAACAATTTCTGCCTGTTGGAGGGGGGTTTCCTGCAACCGCCAAAAAAACTGCACATCCTTGGGATTGGCACCGGGCCAGCCCCCTTCGATAAAAGGAATTCCCAAGCGATCCAGCTGGTGGGCAATCCGCAGCTTATCTTCCAGGGACAGTGAGAGACCCTCCCGCTGGGCACCGTCGCGGAGCGTCGTATCATATAGCCAAATTTTCACTGCGTTGACTCTCCCTTGGGATGCTCATATTCATTAGCGTAGGCCTGCAGCAGGGAGCTGACTTGGGAAAAGACTTCTTTGCTAGAGGTTTTGCCGAGGGGCGATCGCTCCGGATGAAATTGTGGCCGTGCCATACTGTGATGAATGGCCTCTTGGACTTGGGTGCGAATCAGATCCATGAGTTCCTCTTCGGCTCGCTGGCGTTGATACTGTGCTCCCTCTTGGGTGGTGGCGTAGAGTGGGGGGAGGCGGTTGAGAGCGTAGGCGGCAATATCTCCTAAATCCAAAGCGCACTTCTGCTCCGCTTCGATGGCAGCAACGCGGGTAATTGCCTCGGTGAGCACCAGTTCTTCCATAACGTTGATAAATTGCTTGCGGGGAACCGCCACCACTTGCCCCGTCAATAGGGCACCCATGAGGCGATCCAACGCCATGTAGTCTTCTACGGAGAGTTCTGTGGCTTTGTCGCAAATGCGTCCTACTTCTGCCTCCTGCGTTGGTGTCAGATAGCCATTGCTCAGTGCTTGTTCAACGATCTCTTGAATCCCCATACGTGTTTCCGCTGTGGTTGCTGTAGGGACACTCCCCACTCAAATTTAGTATATGCTGAGGAACCGCCAAGGGCGGGGGCAATTTTGCATTTCGTGATTGGGGATAGGAACTGTTATAAAGAACTGCCAAATCTTTATACTTCTATGGCCTATAGCCAAGTGATAAGATTATAGCGGTAAATAATGAAAGGCTAGCAGTCGCCCAGATCCGTTTGTGGCCTATGGTTGTGTGGTTGTCATCTTTTTTGCATACAGTAGAGCCATGGCTAGTACCAATTTGTTTTTGTTGTGCTTGGCTACTGTTGGCAATCATGGCGTGGAATGTGTGGCAATTCACACAGGAGGGGTTGGCGATCGCCCGCCGTTTGCATCAAATTCCCTGTGCTCGCTGTCGCTTCTTTTCAGGAGACTATCGCCTAAAGTGTTCCCTACATCCTGATTGGGCGGCCACCGAAGCTGCTATTCAATGTCCCGACTATCATTTTGAATAAAGTACCGAGAGACCTAATTTATTCCTACAGGGAGTTGGCAGAGGGATCACCTTGTTACCGCAGTATCCACAATTGGTCGTTTCCACAGAGGCCAGCACCTATATCGTCCCTCTTACCCAAGGCAATTCATGGGTGATTGGTCGGGGCAAAGACTGCACAATTGTCTTGCCAGATCGCTGGGCATCCCGCCGCCATGCCATGATTCAGCGCCTTGATAACGATGATTATTATCTCATTGATTTGGGGAGTCGCAACGGCTGTGTCCTCAATGGCCAAATGATTCAGGTGCCAACCTTGCTCAAGACGGGCGATCGCTTTATTATCGGCAAAACAACTCTTGAATTTCGCACCGATGAGGCGGTTTCCACCACACCATCGGGGGGTTCTGTTTCCCTGCAGCCCACTATTCTCATCATTCAACCCCCCGGCATTCAGGTACAAATTTGGCAAGAACTGCTGCGCAGTCAGGGGTTGGAAGTTATTGTGGAGTCAGGGCAAATCAATAGCCGCCGCATTATTAGCGATTTTGTAACCCTAAGGCAGCGCAACCCTGATCTCGTGCTCCTTGACTCGCAACTGGAAACCCCCGATATTGGCAACCTCTTGAATTGGATTAAGGCCACCTATCCCCAGTTGCGTAGTTTCATCATTGACCGCTACGACAATCATATTTCGCCAATGCAGCGACAATGGGCAGTGGAGCATGGAGCAATGGATTGGCTCCCCGCCCTGCCGGATGAAAATCTCACCATGTTTGGGGCGGAAATTGCGGCTCAACTGCGGCGTATTCTCAAAGCCTTGGGGCGCACTAAGCTAGAACAGGAGAAGCTAGCGGTATCTCTGTTGAATCTCCAATTGGCCACGAATGATGATTTGCCCTCCCAATTGCTCAGTGAGTACGTGAATCTCCCCCCCTATCTCCCTCAGTAGTCGGCAGTTGATCCACCTGAAAATACTGGTGAAAGCGCTCAGTGACCTGGAGAATATAGGAGCGGCTCTGGCTATCCCGTCGCCGCTGAATCAGCCCAAGGGTGAGCAGTTCTTGAATGTGCTGGTAGGCACTGGAACCCCGCAGTTCAATCACCTCTGATTGGCGAATCGATCCCCGAAAAGCAATCAGGGCTAATGTCCGCTGTGCCCCAACCCCCAATTCAACAGGAACAAGGGACTGAACCAGTTCCTGAAAGGCGGACTTTAGTTGCAGGCTGTATCTGTTGTCAATTTGGACAATTTCAAGGGCGGTTTGGCGATGGGCATAGTCGTTGAGTAGCTCAATCAGTGCCAGTTCAACGGTCTCAGGGGCAGTGCCTGCTAAGGCTGCCAGTTCAGCTAAGGTCAAAGGCTGTGCCTTGAGGTATAGAATGGCCTCCACTCGCATCGTTAATTCACGTAGGTCGTTGTTCCCTTGCATAGGCTATTGCCAACGGAACAGGGCAGCTCCCCACGTTAAACCGGCACCAAAGCCAGCGGTGGCAATTAAGTCTCCGGGTTGAATATGCCCCTGTTGAATCGGAGTTGCAAGGGCAAGGGGAATCGAGGCGGCGGAAGTATTGCCACACTGACCCACATTGCTAATGACTTTCTCTTGAGGAATGCCTAAACGCTCAGCCACAGCGTCAAGGATGCGTTGATTGGCCTGATGCAACACCAACCAGTCAATTTCCTCAACCGTACACCCAGCGCGGTGCAGGGCTTTTTCAATGACTTCGGGGACTTGGGTGACGGCAAAGCGATAGACTTCCCGGCCGTTCATGGCAATGGGAGCAAATCCTCCCTGGGCGATCGCCACATTTTCCCCTAGGGCTTGGGGCGTCCCCGCAAAGGCAAGGGTGAGGTGCTCATTGAGGCGGCCATCACTGCGCAATTCAAAACCTAGGAGCTGATCCACATCACCGGTTTGCAACACCATTGCCCCGGCACCATCGCCAAAGAGAATACAGGTGCGGCGATCGCCCCAATCTACCCAGCGGGAGAGAATATCCCCACCAATGACCAAGGCACTGCGATAGGCACCTGTGCGCAAATACTGAGCTGCCGTCACTAGGGCAAAAAGAAAACCAGAACAGGCCGCTGTCAAGTCAAAGGCCACTGCATTCACTGCCCCAATGCGGGTTTGTACCAAGCAGGCGGTGCCAAAAAGATCATCGGGCGTCGAGGTTGCCAAGATGATCAAATCTACTGCTGTGGATTCTAGTCCTGCCATCTGTAAGGCTGCGCCCGCCGCTTCGCTGGCCAAATCCACAAGGCGCTGCTCAGGAGCCGCCACGTGACGTTTTTGAATGCCCGTACGGGATTGAATCCACTCATCGGAGGTATCCACGAGGGCACTGAGGTGGGCATTGGTCAAGCATTGGCTAGGGATTGCCGCGCCCACGCCAGTAAATTTAACGCCCCGTAGAGTCACTCAGCCCGCTCCTCAACGGCAACGATCTGCTGATAGCAGGCCTGAATGCGCTCTGAAACACGATGATCCACTGCTTCCCTAGCTAAGCGAATCGCATTAAAAATCGAAGGTGCTTGGGAACTGCCGTGGCTAATGATACAGATACCATCTACCCCCAAAAGTAGACCACCCCCATGCTCGGCGTGATCAATGCGTTGCTTAATTTTGCGCAGATTAGGACGCAGCAACGCTGTGCCCAGTTGCCCCCGCCAGCCCCGCGGTAGCTCTTCGCGGAGAATTTGGACGAGGACACTCCCCAAGGATTCGGCAAATTTGAGCAGAACGTTGCCGATAAAGCCATCACAGACCACGACATCAAATTTTCCCGACAGGACATCGCGGCCTTCCGCATTGCCTAAAAAGGAGATTTGGCGATTTTGCCGTAGGAGTTGATGCGCTTTTAAGGCCAGATCATTCCCTTTGCAGTCCTCTTCGCCAATGTTTAGCAGGCCAACTTTAGGATCCTCGACATCCAAAACGTACTGGCTATAGATGGATCCCATGACCGCAAATTGCTCAAGGTATTTGGGACGGCAGTCCACATTGGCACCGACATCGAGCACCAGCACGGATTTGCCGGGAATGAGGGTCGGCAAGACTGCTCCAATAGCGGGGCGCTCAATCCCCGGCAGGCGACCTAAACGCAAGAGCGCCGCGGCCATGGCTGCCCCTGAGTGACCGGCAGAAACCACCGCATCCGCCGCCCCTGCTTTGACCAGATCCATCGCTACATTGATTGAGGCCTTGGGTTTCTTTCTGAGTGCGGTCAGGGGTTCTTCTCCCATTTCAACAACATCACTGGCTGCAACAATTTGGGGCTTGGCTGCAGGGGCATGTTCATCGAGGTAGCGCTGAATGGGAATCGGATCCCCCACAAGGAGAATATCGGCATCTAATTCTTCACTGGCTCTGAGGGCACCGGCAACAATTTCATCGGGAGCATAGTCACCCCCCATGGCATCCACAGCAATCCGTGCACGAGTCATCGGCTGAACTCTTCCGAGAAAATCCTACAGAATTCTAGCAGATGACAGTCCTTTTCCTAAGAATGCCAGACACCGAACACTGGGGCGGTCAGTTTAGGACAAATTTCTAGGGATGGAATCCCAAATCGTGTCCTGTGCCGTTGTGCACATGGGCAAGTTGTTCATACTTGTGGGCATGCTGACGTAAATCGGCAGCCTCAGTGTCACTCACTTCACGCACGACTTTGGCGGGAATACCCACCACCAACGAGCGGGGAGGGACATCTTTGCTGACCACTGCCCCCGCCGCAACAATACTGCTAGCGCCCACGCGAACGCCGTTGAGAATCACCGCACCAATGCCAATTAAACAGCCGTCTTCAACGGTTGCCCCGTGAATTACGGCGCGATGCCCCACCGTTACCTCTGCCCCTAGGATGGTGGGCTGCCCCGGATCGCCATGGAGGATAGCGCCATCTTGAACATTGGTGTGGGCACCAATCTCGATGTACTCCACGTCACCGCGTAACACAGCGCCATACCAAATGCTACACCCCTCACCGAGGCGGACATCCCCAACCAGCGTGGCATTGGGGGCAATAAAGGCAGCGCGATCGCCGGCAACGGGTGGCCAAAAACCACTAGGGGCAGTGATTACCATAAGAAATTTATCCTCAGCATCAACAAGCACTGAAATTGGCTTAAGGATTCGGGGGATTGGGTGTCGTTGGTGCCGGTGCGGGCGTGACGGCTTCGGGAGTAGGAGGCAAGGCTTCCTCGCGGGGGGGACGCCGTTCGGGCACGGGGAAGTGGAAAAAGATTGCAGCCATTGCCGCTAAGCTAGCGGCACCAATGCCCAAGGGCATAAGTTGTTTGCGCAAAGGCACGGCAGGGGCGATCGCCCGCCGGGGGAGAGAATGGAAGGTAGGGATCAGCGTGGGCAGCGTTTGACTATCACTACAAAATTGATCCAGCGCCTCCACTAAATCCGCCAGTTGCAACCACGTAAGATGAACTTCTAGGGTTTCCCCTGCTTCATCGTTGGTCGGTGATTCTGAATTCTCTTCGGGAGAGGTTTGCAACAGCTTACGGGGAATATGGAGCGATACTTGATTGGCGGCTGCGATCTCAACTTGAATCGGGTATTGGGGCGATCGCCGCAACTTGACACCACTCAACCACGTTTGTGCTGCCGCTGGCACGCTATTGAGTAAAGCCACAAGGAAATCTTTACCCCCCTTGATCCGTTGATTCTGACCGATAATCTCCCACTCACAACATGTGACAATATCCAATTGCTCTGCCCCGGCTTGACCGCTGAGTCCTTCAATGCGCAGGGTGCAATTGGGCAATGAGTACTGGCGTTGCAGCAGCATTAACTCACTTCCCCGTCAAATAAACTAAACCAAAGGCGTTCCATGCCCTTTGTGCCTGCGCAGAGCAGGAGCTGTGCCAACAACTTCAAACCCAACTCATTGAGGGCTTGGTGATTTTTGTAGAGAAAGAGACTCGATCGCTGGAGGTTCATACGTTTGCGAAAGTGGCGGCGAAAGCGATCTAAATACGCCGCCAATGGGGCATAGGTTTCCGGCGGCAAATTTTGTGCCTGCAATTGATCCAACACCAAAAGTAAATGCCGCAAGATAGCTGTCTGCCGCCGTGCCACTTGCACCACTACTGCGGTGAGTGCTTTGGTTTCCGCCAAGGGCAAGGGGGTACGCTGGGTAACTTGGCGAAAGGGATTCGTGCAGCGAATTTGCCAAAATACGACCCGATTGGGAATCATCCCTTGCAGTTGCAGCTCCCGCAGCACTTGCAGCATCAACTCAGAGGCATGCAAATCAACACACTCTAGGGCAAGCAGCAATAGATCCAACTGCCAACGCGCCCGCCGAGGGCAAACACTCACCCCTTGGGGGTTGGGCAGTGCTGCCAACATCGGCGGTAATAGCTCAACTTCAGGAGATTCAACTGTTGCTGGCATTGGGTTTGCCGTTTCCATAGGCTCTAGAATGCTCACTATACAGTAATCGTGACAGGGGTCATACTGAGATCAGTCCTTTTCCCCAAGATGGAACCCGCTTGGCACCGTGACAACTCGTCCAGGAGAGCACACCATCCACCCTAATGTTCTCCATCTTTCCGCAAAAGGCTATAAGCCTAGATCATCTTAGCTCTTCCTCCGATGACGACCGCCCCCTATCTCTATGTTGCCCGCTACGCTGATTTTTAGAAACGCAAGCTAGACTTGAGGGAAGGGATGTGTATAAGAGGCTGTCATGAATCAAGATATTCCACCCCCAGAGACCTATGGGGTACTTGGGCTGGCTCATTGTTTTAGCCAAGTCGCAGGAAAGCTCCAGCCCGTAGCGGTGATTGAGCCGATTCCCTCAGCAGCATTGGAAGCATGGCTCTATGGCTTGCCCACTTCCTACAGTGAAGCCCATGCCCTCACCTATGGTATAGCCCAAGACTTAGAATAGGTACAGCAGCAATTTCCCCCCAGTGCCCATTTATGTGATGACTATGCGCATTGTTACCACTGCAGATAATGTCAAACAACACGCCTATACTCACCAAGTTCTCTAACGAGTTGTCCTGATTCACGAAAGGAATGACCATGGTCAGCGAAGTGCAGCCTACCCCCACAGCCTCCCTTGACGCGCCTCCTGAAAATGCAGTTGAAATTATTGAAACGGTTATTTCTAGTCTCCACCAAGGGGACACCCCCCTCGTTGGCCAAACGGACAGTGGCAAAATTTGGATGTTTCGCTATGGCAGTGCCGAGGTCTTTGTACAGTTGGGTGGCCAGACAGAGGAGGACTTTCTCACGATTTGGTCGCCGGTACTACCTTTGCCCGTCGCGGATGAATTAGGACTCTATCGTAAGCTCCTGACGTTAAACTGGCTCACCACCCTTGAGGCGCATTTTGCCATTGCCGAAGAACAAGTCCAAGTGGTGGCCACTCGCACCCTGAGGGGCATCACTGCCTGTGAAATTTCTCGCTTAATTACGATTGTGGCGACCCTAGCCGATGACTATGATGACACCCTCAGGGCTGAATTCAAGGGCTAATGAGGGCTTTCATATCCCGTACCGCTTGCACCATGCCCACCAGCACAGCACGGCTGATAATGGTGTGGCCAATATTGAGTTCTTCAATCCCCTCTAGGCGGGCGATCGCGCCGACATTGGCGTAGGTCAGCCCATGACCCGCATTCACCCGTAGCCCTAGTGCTCTAGCGTGCTGTACCCCTTGAGCCAAGATTGCTAATTCCCGCTGTTGGGCTGCTTCTCCCTTGGCTTCGGCATAGCGCCCTGTGTGCAATTCAATAAACTGAGCCGTAGTTTTGGCAGCGGCTTCTAGCTGGGCAGGATCGGCGTCAATAAATAAACTCACAGGAATTCCCGCTCCTTGCAGGGTTTGCACGACTTGGGTGAGGGGTTGCCGCTGATTGACCACATCTAGCCCCCCTTCGGTGGTGACTTCTTCGCGGCGCTCGGGTACCAATGTCACGTAATCGGGGCGAATGTCTAGGGCGATCGCCACCATTTCCGGAGTAGCAGCCATCTCTAGATTCAAGTGGGTGCGTACCGTTTGCCGCAGGAGCCGCACATCCCGCTCTTGAATATGGCGACGATCTTCGCGCAAATGAACGGTAATGCCATCGGCTCCCCCCAGTTCTGCTAAAACGGCTGCGGCGACGGGATCCGGTTCAACCGTACGCCGGGCTTGGCGAATCGTTGCCACATGATCAATGTTGACCCCTAGGGT
>NZ_CALGOG010000055.1:0-24942 GCF_937958135.1 uncultured Thermosynechococcus sp.
CAATGGGAAAAATAGGGTTGCAGGGGAGACGGACATAGAGAACCCGAAGAGACATAAACTAGCCCAAGGAAGATCTATAGAAACGCTAAATTCTTAATAAACCTCTATCGCTGTTTAGGTTTTAACACATTTGCGCCTTTCCAGCAGGGGATCAGGGGAACTGAACTGAACTCAAGGCAAGGATCAACTCTGCATCCTGTAGTTGGGTTTACAACTATGGCCAATTGAGAATGCTAGGCTAACAAGGGTAAAGACCTCTCCCATAACAAACCATTACCCCCTATGCCGCAAATCTTTGATCCCCTTCCTAGCAATAGTTGCGATCGCATCCTCTGCTGTTATGTCAATGCCACCAGCAAAATTCAGGTGGTGCGGATTACCAATATTGCCAATTGGTATTTCGAGCGGGTTGTTTTTCCGGGGCAACGACTGGTGTTTGAATCACCACGGGCAGGACAACTGGAAGTTCACAGCGGCACAATGGCCAGCGCGATTCTTTCTGATACCATCCCCTGTACAGAGCTACTGGTTCAAGAAGGGGCCGGTAATTTTTTTCCCAGTGATCCCGTTATCCAACGGCGGTTAGAATTGATTAATGAAGCTCCTGAGGCTGTAGCTACAAAAGTAACAAGTCGTTGAGTCAAGTCAGTCTGCGCCCGCGCACCACTGCCATTTTGGCCACAAGTTTAGATGGCAAGCTTGCCCGCTCGGATGCGGCCGGCAAACGTATTGCCTCTCACTACGATTTTCAACACCTTGAACAGCAGGTGGCCCAGGTGGACGCCGTACTCTTTGGGGCGACGACGTTGCGCTGGGGGGGGACAGCAATGCGCCTGCAATCTCCCCATCTCATTGCCGAGCGCGAACGCCAGGGGCGATCGCCCCAACCGTTGCAAATTGTCTGCTCCGCCAGCGGCAACCTAGACCCTGCGCTTCCCTTCTTTCGCCAGCCGATTCGCCGTGTCTTGCTGACCACTGAGAAGGGGGCTAGCCATTGGCAAGGATCCGCCGCCTTTGATGAGTGTTGGCGGGCAGGCGAAGAAGCAATTGACTGGCCCAAGGCGTTTGCCAACATGCAAGGGGCGGGGGTGCAAACCTTGGCGGTGTTGGGGGGCGGACAGCTTTTGGCATCCCTGTTGCAGATTGCTGCTATTGACGAATTATGGTTGACCCTCTGCCCACTCCTCCTGGGGTCGGCAGCCCCCAGCCTCTATCCCGATGGAGTCGAATTCTCAGGGATGTTGACGCTTCTCAATGTCTTACCTGTGGGCAATGAAGTGTATCTCCACTACCGTCTCACCTATGCTTGATCGCCACTGAGTCTAATCAATTCTCCTCAGGGATAATTCGCATCTCCAAGGGGGAGGCAAGAATGCAATCACAGTAATTGAGAACGGGGGGCGTAGGCCAACCCCACGTAACCCCAATACTCCCCGCAGCTCCCCCCCGCTGTGCCATCAGGCCGTCACTATCTGCATCGCCAATGACCACGGTTTGATCTGGTTGCACGCCAAGGCGATCGCACACCCTGAGGAATACCTGCGGATCGGGCTTTGTGGGTGGTTCATCTCCTCCCCGCCAGAGTTGGAAGAAGGGCTTCAAGTGGTAGGTGTCTAGAAAAGCCTCGATTTCCCACTTGCCATCGCCGGAGATAATCGCCAAGGCACATCCTGCCCTGTGGAGTTGCTGCACTAATTGAGTGACACCCGATAGAGGGGGTGTCCACGGCGCTTTGGCCGTAAACTGGAGGTCGGCTTTTGCAAAGGCCGTGCGCACGAGTTCTAAAGCGGCAATCCAAGGAATTCCCTGGGTGGCCACAAAGGCCGCAGCGGCAATTAGGTTCTCCTGCCGTGTTCCCACTGCTTGCAATCCGGTTGGCTCGAGATGATCACCGATCACCCCAAAGGCCTGAAGTAGTGCCTCTTGCAAATTCGGGAAGTGTTCGGCAATTTTCACAGCGCGGGCGATCGCCACCAACCGCAGGTAATCGGCAACATCCGCTAATGTGCCATCTTTATCAAAGATCACTGCTGCTACCGAGTGAAAACAGCGTCCCTGACACCACAGCTGCACCATTCCCCAAACCTCTTGGGTAGTAGGATCAAAACACAAAGCACAGAAGATGATGAGGATACTTCTCCCTTGATTATCGTCATTGATAACTACGACAGCTTCACCTACAACCTTGTCCAGTACTTAGGGGAGCTAGCGCAGGAGTTCCCAATTGCTGCGGATCTGCGGGTCTTTCGCAACGACAGGATCGGCCTCGAGGAAATTGCCGCCCTTGCCCCTGCGGGTGTTGTCATTTCCCCCGGCCCTGGTCGCCCTGCGGATGCCGGAATTTCTGAACCACTGATCCGCACCTATGCCGGAAAACTGCCCATCCTAGGGGTTTGCTTGGGGCATCAAGCCATTGGGGAAGTCTTTGGCGGCACGGTGACACTGGCACCAACACTGATGCATGGCAAAACGTCAGAAATCTACCACAGTGGTGTGGGGGTGTTCCAAGAGCTGCCCCAACCCTTTACGGCAACCCGCTACCACAGCCTCGTCATTGACCGTGACAGTTGTCCCGATGTATTGGAAATTACCGCCTGGACAGAGGATGGCCTAATTATGGGGGTGCGTCACCGCCAATATCCGACACTGGAAGGGGTGCAATTTCATCCGGAGAGCATTCTTACCACCTGCGGCAAAGACCTGCTACGGAACTTTTTGCGTCAAGTGTCCAGTCCATCGGTGTGAGCCGGCCACTTTTCGGTACACTGAGCTGGAATAGGAGTGTCGGGAGAAAAAATGGAACGGCGGCAGTTCTTGCGTTTGGCTCAAATTGGGGCGATCGCCAGCCTTGGTGGACATTGGGCAGCCCATGCTCAAGGGAGGGGTCTTTCGCTTCAGTGGTTTGGCCACACCTGTTTTCTCTTTACGGGCAGTGGTCAGCGGGTACTGGTGAATCCCTTCCGTCCCATTGGCTGCACCAAAGGATTACGGCCTCCCCGTGTTGCTGCCGATATCGTCATGATTAGCAGTCGCCTCTTCGACGAAGGCTACATCGAAGGCTTACCCGGCCAACCGAAACTGCTCTTTCAACCCGGCTCCTACAAAGTTAACGGTCTGAGCATTCAGGGCATCCGCACTAGCCATGACCGCGTCGGTGGCTTTCGCTTTGGCGTCAATGTGGTTTGGCGCTGGCAGCAGGGGGGCATCAATCTCCTGCACATGGGGGGGATTGCCATGCCCATCACCATTGAGCAACGAATTCTCATGGGACGGCCTGATGTGGTCATTGTCCCCGTGGGGGGGAGCGATAAGGCCTATACGGCCGAGGAGGCGAAGGCGGCTATTGATGCGCTGCAACCTCGCTTGGTGATTCCTTCCCACTATCGGACGGCGGCGGCTGACCCCAACAGTTGTAATCTCGCGGCGCTGGAAGACTTTTTGAAGGTGATGGAGGGAACTCCGGTGCGCCGCAGTGGGAGTGCGTCCCTCAGTCTATCGGCAGCCAATTTGCCCCAGAAGACCACTATCCAAGTTCTCAATATCTGATCAGAAAAACCGCTATTATTGTGTGTCATTGTTTGCCGTAGAACAAGTAGCGAGTTGAGGAAACGCCATGATTCAGGTTGAGCACCTGACCAAGGTTTACGGCACAACTGTCGCCCTACGGGATGTCAGCTTTTCGGCCGCTACGGGAGAGATCCTCGGTCTCCTTGGCCCCAATGGTGCAGGCAAAACCACCACCATGCGGATTTTGGCAGGGTATCTGCCGGCAACCAGTGGTACAGCCTCGATTGCAGGCTATGAAGTGCACACAGATCCAATGGCAGTGCGGCAGCGCATTGGCTATCTGCCCGAAAATCCTCCCCTTTACCCAGAAATGACGGTGGCAGGCTATTTGCACTTTGTAGCTCGCATCAAAGGCGTCAGTGCCGGCGATCGCCCCCAGCGGGTAGAATATGCCCTCAAAAGCTGTGGCCTTTGGGAGCAGCAACGGACAATTATTCGCAAACTCTCCAAGGGCTACCGGCAGCGGGTGGGCATTGCCCAAGCCATCGTCCACGATCCGCCCGCCATTATTTTGGATGAACCCACGGTGGGTCTCGATCCGCGTCAAATTATTGAGGTACGGAATTTAATTAAAAACCTGGCGGGACAGCACACAGTGATTCTTTCTACCCACATTTTGGCAGAAGTGAGCATGACCTGCGATCGCGCAGTGATTATCAACAAAGGCGAAGTCGCGGGCATTGGTAAACTGGATGAATTGCTGCAACGCCTCAGCAGCAACTACACCTATGACCTCGAAGTGGTGGGCGATCGCCCCCAGATGGAATCCCTGTTACAACACCTTCCCCATCTACAGCAGATGACCTGGCACAATGGCCCTGCCCCAGGGCGACAGCAGCTGCGGGTGAGTAGTCCAACAGAAATTGGCGCTGATCTTGCCAACCTCCTTGTCCAAAATGGCGTGCAACTCTTTGAAATGCGCCGCTCCCGTGCCAACCTAGAGGAGGTGTTCTTGAAGCTCACGACCGATGAACCAGTCGCAGAATCCAGCGATGAACCCGAAAAAGCCCATGCTTAGCGTTTCCCGCCACGGGCTGCGCGTCCTTTTTGCCAACATTCTTGCCATCTACCGCCGCGAACTCCAGAGTTACTTTACTGCCCCCTTCTACTATGTGATTGCCGGCGTATTCTGGCTGCTCAGCGGCCTTTTTTTCCTCGTTGTCATGACGACGATTATCAACCAGGTGGCTCAGCAGGATTTACTGCAACAGCAGTTTGGAGCGCCAAGCCAAGCCGTTGATGTGCCCAAGCTGATTCTTGAAAGCTTCCTTGGACTTTTAGGCTCCATTTCCCAAGTGATTTTGCCGATGCTCTCCATGGGACTCTACACCGAAGAGCGTAAACGCGGCACCTTAGAACTATTGGCCACCTCACCAATTACCAACTGGTGTGTGGCAACGGGTAAGCTTTTGGCAGTGTTGACGTTTTATACCACGCTCCTGCTGCCGGTGGGCGTTTATCAGTTTGTTGCCCTGCGGCAGAGTACGCCGCCCCTCTCCCCTTGGCTGATTTTGGCGGGCAACGGCGGATTGATTCTTTTAGCCGCTGCCATTCTCTCCCTGGGAATGTTTCTCTCCTCCTTGACCGATAGCACGATCTTGGCGGCCATTTTGGGGTTTGCTGTGTTGCTAATTCTCTGGGTGCTGGATGTCTTGGCCAAACATACTGGGGGGCATCTCAGTGATCTCCTCACCTATCTTTCACCCCTAGAGCACTTTACCCACCTGACGCGCGGAATTTTCCGCACCAGTAGCCTAGTTGTCTTTGGCAGTTATATTTTCCTAGGCATTTTCCTTACAGCGCAGTCCATTGATGCCTTTCGTTACCAGCGCAATTAGGGGGTATGGGTTATGAAGCGTTTTGCCCAAGGTTCAGCCGCCGGCATGTCCACGCTACTGCTGTGGGCGGCGCCACTCCTTATCATTGCGGGTTTGAGTGCTGGCTTTGTCACGCAGCGCTGGAATTGGCTCCCCTTGAGTCTTTTATCCCTGGGGGGGATTGCCCTGCTGCTGTGGCTGATCCAGCAAAGTCGGGTGTCTAGTGGCTTTTGGGGACGCCGTTCCACGCAAACAAGTACCAATGCCCTCTTGACGGTAATTGCTGTGATTGCCCTATTGGGCATTGTCAACTTTCTCGCGGATCGCTACACTCTTGAGATTGATCTCACGGAAAACCGCGCCTTTACCCTCGCGCCAGAAACCCGCGATGTTTTGCAAAATCTAGATCAGCCGGTGCGGGTCTTGGTGTTTGACCCCAATGCCGCCAGTCGCGATCGCCTGCTGTTAGAGCAATACCGCCGTCAGGCCAATAACCAATTTTCCTTCGAGTTCATTGACCCCCAAGAACAACCCGCCCTGGCCAAAAAGTACAACGTAACCCAAGTGGGGCAAGTGATTGTTGTGGCGGGCAAGAAAACCCAGCGCATTGATGAAAACCTTTCCGAAAGCAACCTCACCCCTGCCCTGATTCGTGTTACCAGCGATCGCCCAATCCGCGCCTATTTCACTACGGGGCACAATGAACTCCCCCTCATAGGTGGGGCGGCCAGCCTCAGTGAGGTCGCTAAACTCCTAGAGCAACGAGATGTGCAACTACAGCCTCTCAACTTGCTGGAAAAAGGCAAAATTCCCGAGGATGCCAATGTCATTGTTGTGGCGGGTCCACGGCAGCCCTTTTTGCGGCTTGAGCAGGATCTGCTCAAAGAGTACCTCAATCGTGGCGGCAGCCTTTTGCTGATGCTCGATGTGGATGTCAACGCGGGTCTTGAGGATTTACTGAAAAACTGGGGACTCACGTTGGATAACCGCTGGGTTATTGATGGCTCCGGGGTGGGTCAACAGGTGGGACTGGGGCCTGACACAATCATTGTCAGCACCTATGGCAATCACCCCATTACTCAGCGCTTTGCCCAAGGACCTAGCGTCTTTCCGCGCGCACAGGCCATTCGTGTTGATCCTGTAAAGGATGATAACATTGTGGAAATTGCCCTCTCTGGACCACAAACTTGGGCAGAAACCGAGTGGAAGTCGGGCAATCTTGAATTCACCGAAGGTGTAGATACCAAAGGGCCGCTGCCGATTGGTGTGGCAATTACTCGTCAGTTGAGTAACAATCCCCCAAAGGAAGCCCGCTTGGTTGTCTTTGGCGACTCAGAGTTTGCGACCGATGGCGTGATTGCCTATCAAGGGATTAATAGTGATCTCTTTGTCAATTCCGTACTCTGGTTGGGCGATCGCGACCAAAAGGCACTCTCCATTCGTCCTCGCGAAACGACCAACCGCCGCCTGCAACTCAATGTGACTACCAGTCGTTGGATTGAGATGATCAGCGTGTTTCTATTGCCCCTTGTGGGTTTTGGCTCAGCTGTTTTTGTCTGGTGGCGACGACGCTAGCCCATCTCTAGGGCAACAGTCTCCTACCGTTACCCTCGTTTGCTCCTCTATGCCCTGATCGTTGGTCTGCTTGGCGGCTGTGGGGTCACGGCTTTTTATTCGGGGGTCTCAAGTTGGGATTTGCGGTTTTGTGGGGGACTGAGCTTAGCCAAGTAAGCATTGGTACTTGGGCGCACCTCTATCCTTAACATTCGTGGCTTAGGCAGTTGGTTAGCGGATCGGTTGAATCTCCCCCCAGATAGCACCCGCATTCTCACCCCTTGGCACCACGCTGTTTTTTTGGAAGTCCCCCATGCTATACCCCCTTGAGTGTGGCCTGAGCTGGCATGAGGGGGCAATCGCGGTGGTGGTCACAAACACGCCTTTGGGGCTGCTGGTGATTCTGACCCTGCCCATTGCTTCCCTCCCCAGCCGGCGATCGCGGGAGGGCACCGCTGATCCCTGAGAAAATTATTAACAGAATATAAAATCCAGATATAACCCTTTACATTTTCCTGGGAGATTGATTAATATAAGGTTACATTCCGTTGCATAACCCCGGTCGGTGTTCCTGAAGTCTCTGAGGAACTCGCCGGAGAACTGTAAACGGTTTGTAGTATTCATTCATATTGTTCAACAGGACTTATCACTATGACGACTGTCTTACAACGTCGCGAGCAACTGAACCTGTGGGAGCAATTTTGCAGCTGGGTCACCAGCACCAACAACCGCCTCTATGTGGGCTGGTTCGGCGTGTTGATGATCCCCACTCTGCTTGCTGCTACCATCTGCTTTGTGATTGCCTTCATCGCTGCTCCCCCTGTGGACATTGATGGCATCCGTGAGCCGGTTTCTGGCTCCTTGCTCTACGGCAACAACATCATCACCGGTGCGGTTGTCCCCTCCAGCAACGCCATTGGCTTGCACTTCTACCCCATTTGGGAAGCGGCTTCCCTCGACGAGTGGCTCTACAACGGTGGCCCTTACCAACTGATCATCTTCCACTTCTTGATCGGTGTCTTCTGCTACATGGGTCGTGAGTGGGAACTCAGCTACCGCCTTGGCATGCGGCCTTGGATTTGCGTGGCCTACTCCGCTCCTGTGGCTGCTGCTACCGCTGTGTTCTTGATCTACCCCATCGGTCAAGGCAGCTTCTCCGATGGCATGCCCCTCGGTATCTCCGGTACCTTCAACTTCATGCTTGTGTTCCAAGCGGAGCACAACATTCTCATGCACCCCTTCCACCAACTGGGTGTGGCCGGTGTCTTCGGGGGTGCGCTGTTCTGCGCCATGCACGGTTCACTGGTGACCTCCAGCTTGATCCGTGAGACCACCGAAACCGAGTCTCAAAACTACGGTTACAAATTCGGTCAAGAGGAAGAGACCTACAACATCGTGGCGGCCCACGGTTACTTCGGTCGCTTGATCTTCCAATATGCCA
This sequence comes from uncultured Thermosynechococcus sp., assembly GCF_937958135.1. Taxonomy (NCBI): domain Bacteria; kingdom Bacillati; phylum Cyanobacteriota; class Cyanophyceae; order Acaryochloridales; family Thermosynechococcaceae; genus Thermosynechococcus; species uncultured Thermosynechococcus sp. The sequence goes on from NZ_CALGOG010000055.1 coordinate 8,380, forward strand.
GCTTCAACAACAGCCGCTCGCTGCACTTCTTCCTCGCCGCTTGGCCTGTGATCGGTATCTGGTTCACCGCACTGGGGATCAGCACCATGGCCTTCAACCTCAACGGGTTCAACTTCAACCACTCCGTTGTGGATGCTCAAGGCAACGTGATCAACACTTGGGCTGACATCATCAACCGTGCCAACTTGGGGATGGAAGTGATGCACGAGCGCAATGCCCACAACTTCCCCCTCGACTTAGCTAGCGCTGAGTCTGCGCCTGTGGCCATGATTGCTCCCAGCATCAACGGCTAACTCTCAGAGCAACTCTAACTAGCTTCTAGTTAAGGGAACCGCCTCTTTATCGGAGGCGGTCTTTCTTTATGATGGTCAAAGGGTAGGGACTCTATTAATGAATGGTTGGACATCCCTCTTGGTAGTAGCAGCGCCTCTTGTGGTTCAAGCGGCAACACCAGCGCCAGAGATCATCACGCGGGCGATCGCGATCGCTGCCGAGCAGTTTGGTGAGGAAGCGGATCAAATTAGTGTCGTTCAAGTTCAGCCTAGGGTTTGGTCCGATGGCTGTTTGGGTTTGGGAGGATTGCGGGTTGATTGCGCCGAGCGTTTGACCCCCGGCTGGGAAATTGCCTTGACAAACCCCAACGCCCCCTACCCCCAAGAGTGGGTCTATCGCACCAATCAAAGCGGTTCCCTCATTCTCTGGGATGCCGCCGGTAGTCGAATGATTGGCATCCTAATTCAACGACCTCAACGCCTGAGTCCGGAAGCGTTGCCACCTCCCCTTCCTGAAGGCGTAAGTTTTCGCGTGATTCGGCAAAGTGATTCTCTTGGGAACCGTCCACCCTCAGTGACAACGACCCTGCTTTACGAGGACGGTCGGATCGTCCAGCAAACAACGACTGCGCGGGGGGAAATCCTCAGCCGCACGCTGCGCACAGTGACCACTGCTCAAGTCAGCCAGTTTAATCAACTGTTGAGCGATCGCCGCTTTGACCGCTTCAATGGCCTTGACTTTGTACCCACCTCCTTAGAGCGACCGGTGCCTATTCATCTCGTCTCTACCCCCACCGCAACGGTACGTTTTGCTGAAGCCAATGAATACCGCCTTGCTTCTGACTTGGTTGCCGTTTTGCGCTCATGGGAGCTATTGGTTGCGAGGGGTCAGCTTCCTAAACCCACATCAAATTGAGAGTAGCGTGATATAGCCCTTTTCACATGGAATTAAGATGCTAATGGAATAGGATGCTAACTTCATTCCAGCGGCCTGAAGGAGCAATTTTCTCCAGTTCATCAATAGACTTAAATTTTCTTTTTTGTTTGATTCGCTCGATAACTTTTTCAGCATCTTCGAGTGTTAAGTTCGGCACACGTTTAACGAGATTCTCAGGTTTTGTACAGCGGTTGATCAAAATACGATCTCCAGTCCCTTTTTGCTTAGGGATAGACTGCTGTAATTCACTCAAACTTCTTTTGAGTTCATCCAATTCCTGAATAATTCTTTGCGGAGAGCTATTTTGTTCATCCAATTTATTTTCGATCTTCTTAAGTCTATTGTCAAATCCTATAAGTGTATTCTCAATTTTTGAAAACATATTTTTAGTTTCCAGAAGTACTCCCACTATTTGAGGAGTTTGATCTGCTGGGGCGCTTTGCTGCAATGTTTGTGAATAAGAGCTGTCGGCTTTCTGATTTATTCTGAAAATAGATTTAAGTCTTTCTTGGAAGGGTGGAACATCTGTATCCTGAAGCTCAATTCTCGATGCAAATAAGTGATTGATACCAAGCTCGCGGGCAAATTCAACTATCTCTTTGCCAAAAATAACTTCATATTCTCCCTCCTCTACCGGCCGAATAATTAGCGGCACAAGGTTTGTGCGATGCCTTTGTAAGTCTTCACGAATAAGCTGCGGTGAGGAAGACAGTAAGTCCGGAGGATAACTGCTTGGCACTCTCAGAGAGTCAACGTGAATTTGCCCCTGAAATACTGGGCGGGGAGTCAGATGTTTTGAGATTTTTTCTAGATCATTCATTATTTCGTGAGAGCTTTGCTAGAGAGATAACGAGCTAAGTTTTGAAAGGATTGAGTTAAATCATCAAGCGAGTTTCTGTCCCGTCTAAGTTCGTGATAGAGTTTTTCGCTGAAGATGGGTTGACCGAAGTTTATAGTGTGCAGCATGGTAACTTTCTCAGGAATCCATGTGCTCTCAGGCAAAATCTCTATGGTATTGCCGTATTTTGAAAGAATGTTCTCTAGTTTGCTTCTCATCTGCTGGTTAGCTGCGGATTTTGAACGGTTGTACATGCTAACTGCAATACCCAGGGGGCGAGGTGGATTTTCCATGGCATTCCTCATTGCTTCTAGCCGAGCAAGGACGTACTCTATTGCTCGAATGGGGTAAGGGGCAAGTTGAGTGGGGATAAGCACACCGTGAGAAGCCATGAGAGCGATTGTATTTACTTTACCGAAGGCTGGTGGTGGATCAATGAGAATGACATCATAACTGTGATTAGAGAGTTTGCGTTGCAACACCCGATCAATATCAATGGTATTAATGAGGGCAGGTTCTTTATCCGCAAGGCGAATATGAGAGGGAACCACATCTAGCTGTAAATCATCCCAAGATTTTCTATAGATCACTTCCTCTAGGCTGACCCGTGGCTCTAGCAACAGATCGCTAATGTCTTTCCTCCCTTGCTCTTCGACATCCCTGAGGGGGTCAATCCCTACACCGATGGTTAAATTTGCTTGAGGATCGATATCAATAAGAAGAACTCGCTTACCCATTTCAGCAAACGCAGCACCAAGGTTAAGAGTTAGGGTGGTTTTACCAACGCCTCCCTTGTGGTTAAAAACCGTAATGATCATGGATGCCTCCTTGGCTGGGATTGATGAGATAAAGAATGAAAATTTCTTAGTCAACTCTTTTTCAAAATGATGGTAAACCTTCAATTGCTGGTGAGTAAGAGCATTCATCAATGCTGTAGCGGTGGAGCGATGGAGAAGTTTACCCAATTTTTGCAACGCCTTTTTGTCAAGATCTCCTGAACAACAGTTGACTTGCCGCAGCGGCTCCTTCAGCGGGTTCTGGTAAAACAGTTGGTATTCTCGACCGTTGGTCAAGAGACCAAAGACAGTGCGGCCAATTGCCATGTATCGCTTGAGTTGTTGACTGCCACTGAGTTTTTTTTGTTCTGGACTTTTGACTTCAATGATGAGATAGTTAAAGGGGGAGACATCGGTTCTGGACAACCTGACAACAAAATCGGGATACTCATTGCCAATCCGTGGTTTGGCTTGGTACTCAGCGTCACTGTAGCCCCACTGCTTGAGCAACGGCAGGATAATTTTCTGTTCAATGTTTGCTTCATTGCTCATGGGAAGCCACCAGGCAGGGAGTGCGCTTAGAAACACATCCAGCAAAATTATCCTTGATAACAATGAGCAATTCAATGTGCTAACAAATCTTTACGGTAAAAGCGCGAAGAGTTGCTCCACAATAGCAATAGATACTTGAGGTAAGGCAGATGCCCTCTCTCCGTTATCTCGATGCTTTGGAGTATGCCGCTATTCTGCATCGCGAACAAACGCGCAAGGGATCAAATGTGCCCTACATTTCCCACTTAGTTGCAGTGTCAATGATTGCCCTTGAGTATGGTGCCGATGAGGATGTGGCGATCGCGGGTCTCCTCCATGATGCCGTTGAAGACCAAGGGGGACTGCCGATCCTAGAGGCGATTCGTGAGCGTTATGGCGATCGCGTGGCTGAAATTGTCCGCGCCTGTTCTGATTCAGTGGCCAATACTCTAGAAGGAGAGGCAAAACTGCCTTGGGTAACTCGCAAACTGAGCTATATCAAACATATTCAACAAGGAACCAACGCGGATCGCGATGCCCAACTGGTTTCCGCCAGTGATAAGTTGCATAACTTGCTGTGCATTCTCAGAGACTATCGCAACATTGGTGGTGATCTTTGGGAGCGTTTTCGGGCAGGTCGGGAGGGAGTTCTCTGGTACTACCGCGAGTTAATTGCCGCCTTTGAGAGCGCCCATCTCATTCCCCTCAGTCTATTGGAGCGGTTGCAACAAACTTATCAAGAACTGAGCCATGCAGTCGAGAAGAAGGAGGGTCTTGTACTGCCGTCTGGTTATATGCCTGTGGCATAGGCCGAGAGGGTTGCTTCCCCAGAGTCTCCGCTGGAGTAGTATCATGAAAGCAACTTGAAACCCACCGGCGTCACCAACTTAGGAGCAGCAACCAATGGATGGCTTTTGGGAAAATGTCCTGCGCTACCAACGCTACTTTGTCACTGTCTTATTAGGGGTAGTGTGGCATGTCCTCGAACCATTGGTGCCCCTGTTTAAGCGTCCCCTGAGCGCGATCGCTCTTGTTAGCTTGATGGTAGGGCTGCTGACGTTTGTAGCTCTCACGTTACGCGCCATGCTGGGGTTAACTGCTGCATAAGGTGGCATGCTGACCTCTTCCCTACCCATCAAGGCACAAATTGATCTGATTTTGCTGAGTCTGGAAGCTTTGGCGCAGGTGGGTTCGGCAGAGATATTGACATTGGCAGAAGCAATGGGGTTTGAAGCCTATTTGCGCGATCGCGTAGGGCTGTGGCGATTGCGGCAAGCGAGTCCCCTGCGGCGAGGTCGCACTGGGCGACGCAAATTGGATGTGGATGAAGCCCGTGCCCTAGCTTTGATCTGTAGCCGTTTAGCGCAGCAGCATCGGCAAACCATCCGCACCGCCATTGAACACTGGCAACAGCAGGCGAGCCAAGGTCGCCCTCCCCATTTAGATCCGGTTCTCGGCGATTACATTGACCGCTTCACCGGCTTGTATCAAGAGCGCATGGCCGACAACAGGAGCGATGGTCCTGAATTGGCGCAACTGGCTTTAGATTTACTTGTGGACTTGCTCTTTTACAGTACACCCCAAGGGGCACGTCGCCTCTGGATTACCCTCCTAGAACGCACGACGCCTGCAACCCCCTCCCTATCCCTGGTGGAACCTGAGCCAGCACCTCCACCAGCGCCTGAATTGCCCGTCCTGTTTCCCCATTCCGATGTCTAATGAGTACCACCCTCAGCTATTCTCAGCCCACCTGTCAACTGGATGTTGCCGCTGAATTGTTGCCCTTCAGTCAAAAGCTACGCCGTGCACCGGTGCGATCGCTCCACTTTAGCCTAGCTTTCGGAGAAAAACTAAGATTTGAGGGCAACGATCGCCAGCTCTATCAACTAAAAACGCTGGTCAACCAATATATTGAGAGCTTTCTCACTCATCCCCAAACACCGACAGAAGTCGTCATAGAAGGCTTAGTTTTGCGATCGCGATCGCCCCTCGAACATGAATTGCATCTACCCGATGGGCGGGTGATTCTGCTGCAACTGACCGAGTTATACGATTTAGTGACCGTTCTCGATGACTGGTCTGCCGTCATGGAACCATTGCCGGAACTGGTGGAACGCGCCCAATCGATCCTTGCTCAAATCCCAATCTGGGCCAAAAGTGCAGCGGTGGGCGTGGGCATCGTGGCTGCCTTCACCCTTGTTACTCAACGCTGGCTAATGCCACCAGCTTCAATGGTTGTCACTTCCCCTAGGGAATCCAACCCGTCCCCCCTAGGGATGCCATCCCCTTTGCCGGAATCTCTAGAAACCCCGCAACTGGCTCCTCTGCCTAGTCCGCCGCCGGCTCCCCCGCAAGCCTCCACCCTTGTACCGCTGCCCTCCCCCGCGGCAATGCCTCCCCCAGCGAGCCTGCCTGCCCCACCGCCACCCCCTCCTGCCCAAGAGGAACCCCGGCCGCAATCCCCCAATCAAAGGAACGTCGTCATCCAAGCTCCCACGGAGGCCGCACCTGCCAGTATTGAACCTGTTCCAATGATCACTCCCACAGTCGAAGCAACCCCCGTCCCTGCAACCACTTTGCGGGAGGTGAAAGCCTATTTTCAAGACCGTTGGCGCCCGCCGGCCAACCTAGACACGAGTTTAGAATACCGTATCGTCCTCAACCCCGATGGTACCCTTGCCCAAGCGCTCCCCCTGAATGGCGCGGCGGCCCGTTTTATTGATCGCACGCCCATCCCATTACGGGAAAGTCCTTTAGCCAGTCCTTTTGCGGGGGAGCGACCAATCTTACTCAGGTTGGTACTGATGCCCTCTGGTACGGTTCAGGTGTTTAGCGACAATTAATAAGTATTACCACTAATAAGTATTACCACTTTTTGCACAACAGCTGCGCGAGACCTTTAACTGGAACACGAGACCGTTGCCAGAGTTGCAGCTTGCCGTTGGATATAGCGAAACATGTTGTAAAAGCCATTGCTACGGGAAGGAGTAAGGCTCACATTGAGTCCGGTGCGCTCAATAAAGTGGGGTGTGAGCTGTAGAATTTCAGCGGGAGTGAGACCTTGCAGACCTGTGATTAAAATGCCGAGCAGTCCTTTCGTTATTTGGGCATCAGCCATCCCGCGAAACCGGACTTTACCTTGATCAGTAAGCTCAGCCACAATATGAACTTGGGATACACAGCCAGGCACACGGGTAGAGGCGGTACATTCCGCTGCTGATAGCTCAGGAACCTGCTTGGCAAAGGAGAGGAGATATTCGTAGCGGCGGCGGGAGTCTTGGATTTGTTCAAAGCGTTGCACAATTTTTTCCAATGTGGTGGGCAAAGCATGAGTGGTTTTCATCGCGAGCAAGATTTAAGAACTTTAACGAATTTACTCTCTAAATATAGACGTATACGATATACAGTGTGTCATTAGCAAAACCAGATAGAAGCAGCAATATATATTGCGCCTAAAAAGTTTTCTGCTGCGTAACGCTTGCCTATGACTCGCTTTAGGTTGAGTTTGGTACAGAAATGCTCAACCAACTCCCGACGGATAAGGATACACTCTTGCCTCAACCCACAATTCCTTGGCAGTGCCACCCTTCTTCCCTCCTTCCTTAGGAGCAAATCCTCGATGGTTTGCTATGAATCATCGCAAAGGCCGCACCGATCCATAGGGGTCTGCTTATGAATGCTGATGGCTTGCATGTCAACCGAACACCAAGGCAATTGTTAGCGGCAATAACATCCCCTAGGCTCTTGAAGAAACTGCGGGGGGAATGGTGGCAATTTCCTGTAAGTGTTTCTTCACTTCTGCAGCATTGGGGTAGCGTTCCCGAGGATCGGGGTGGGTCAAACAGTTGATCAAATCCACCATCCGGGGATCTAAGTGGGGAATATCCTCCGCATAGAGACGATACTCACGGGTACCCCAACGGAAATAGGTTTCCGGTTCATAGCCTGTAAGCAAATACACCATCGTTGCCCCCAAGGCAAATAGATCCGAAGCGGGTTCAGGTTTTCCCTCCTGCTGTTCTGGTGCCGAATAGCCCACAGTGCCAATAAACGTCCCTGAATCAGAGGTCAGAACTGACGCTTTACACCAGCCCACTAACACCAAATCTGTGGTTTCCCGCCTCACGTAGGGATGAATGAGATTCGAGGGACGAATGTGCAAATGCAAAACAGGGGGGTCTTGCCGGTGCAGGAGTTCGAGCAACTCACACACAGGAATAAGCCAACGACTGACCTCAATCACGTTCATTGGCCCTTGTTCCTGAATCCGCTGTTTTAGGGATTGGCCATAGACCATTTCTGAGACCAAGTAGGAGTCGCTGCCGTATCGAAAAGCTTCCCAAAATTGGGGTAACACCGGATGCTTGATTTTGCACAACTGCCGTGCCTGGCGTTGAAAGGCACGGATTTCTTCGCGGGATGCAGCAAGACTATGTCCCTTAATCACCGCCGTTAACCCACTGCGCCAGCCCAAATAAATGTTGCTTTGACCAAGGGCACGAATGATCTGGTAGTGACCAAGGGTTTTCCAGACGCGCAGCGGTACACCACAGTCAATGCAAAAAATATCATTTTCTTGGGCATGGCTGTGCTGGCAATCAGGGGGAGCACGCCATTCACTCAGTAAATGAACTGGGAGTTGGCCTATCACCGCAAACTCAGCCCCTTGCTCTTCTTGGGCGGGAACACTGGTACTACTGGAGGTGGGGGTGCTCTCTTCAGCACGGGGGGTGGATTCAGCAACTGTACCGCGGGGTTCCTCTTCCCCTGCATAGGTGCCCTTCTCAGCATCTACCAAGCGACCTTCAGGAACTGTTTCCATGCGGGCATTGGGAGTAGCAGGATGCCGATCAGAACCGAGGCGAATTTTAATATTGGGTCCAGAGCGTGCCAAGCGAAGGATGGCACCATCCACTAAGGTGGCCTGCTGAATGCGTTTGCCATCCAAATAGGTACCGTTAGTGCCAAGATTGACCACTTCCCATTGCAAGCCATGACGACGCAGTTCTACATGGTGACGCGACACCACTGCGCTATAGAGTACGACGTGATTATCTACCGCTCGGCCAATGCGGATGACATTTTCATTCTCAAAGGTCCAGCTTTGCACCGGAGTAGCCTGAACAGGGTGGAGCAATGTCAATGTAATCACGTTGTCTAACCGCCTCTTTGTACCTAAATACACTCTAAAGAACTAGGAGATGCGTTCATAGATAAAGCTGACTAAATCTCCCTTCCCTAAGGCAATGCGATCGCCCGATTGCAGGCGGTGACGATTGCCCGGATAAAGGGGAGTATTGTTAATATAAGTGCCATTGGCACTTCCAACATCTTCAATATAGTGGGCACCCCCCTCAATTCGCAGATCTGCGTGGATACGGGAGACAATTTCTGAGTTGGGAAAGCCAGCCACATCAATATCCGGGGGGATACGATCATTGGGCTTGCCGATATGAATCACAGGACGCCCCGTGGGAATTTTCAGCTCTCTGCCCGTTTGCACATGAATTAGCTTAGCTTCAATGGTGGGAATCTCCATTGAGAAGACATGAGCTGGTGGGGGAGGCGGCGGCGGTAGCGTTGTTAGCCGTCTTTGATGGGCAAGGACTTCCACAGCTGGTGTAGCACTTGTTGGGTGTTGCATCACCTTTGGTATTGGGGGTGGGCTGACGGCAATGCGACGCAGATTGAAACCACATTGGCCACAAAAGCTAGCGTCTGGTTGAACGGGGGCACCACAATTTGGACAAGGAGTCATACTGGGCATGGGCGAAAAACACGCTTCACATTAAACAGCACCAAGGGGATTGGGAGGCAAACACTCGGAACAGATCATCATGGAAATAGAGATGATGCCCTATTCCACTGCCGATCCAACCAACCTAAGATGAGGGTACCTATGGTTTATCTCTACTTCCCAGAGTAAAGCTAAAGAAGCTAGCTGTCTCTATATTTAGGTTAGCTTTTACACCCCAATTCTATACGGGTTCATTGCCAACGTGCTGATGGCGGAAAAAGTTCAATAAAGCAGTTCAAGCAGCGTAGGAGTAGGCTCTTGCCGGATCCAGAAGCACCGATTAACGTCACCAGTTGTCGCGGCTGAAGGGTGAGGCTGACATTGCTGAGCAGTGGCTGATTGCGGTAAAACACGCTCCGTTGGCGTACCTCGGCAATAGGGCCAACAGCAGTTACCAGCAGAACTTGGGTAGTGGCCTCCCTACCAATCTAATACAGTAATGTTGGCCTACAGCCTAGGGTTCCTGAAGTTCCTCCGGGGAGAGGACAGGCGGTGTTGGCAAAGAAGGCGTAAGACTGCGGGGGGTGGTACGCTCAAAGCTATGCAGAATCACATAGAAACAGGGAATGAGAAAGAGGGTGAGCAGTGTTGCCACAGCTAAGCCGGAAAACACAACAATGCCAAGGGGCTGCAAAAATTCTGAGCCTTCCCCTAGACCCAATGCCAAGGGGAACATCCCCACCACCGTTGTAATCGTGGTCATCATAATCGGGCGGAGGCGGGCAGGGGCAGCTTTGCGAATGGCTTGGCTACGGCTACAGCCCTCCTGTTGGTAAATCTCATTCGCCAACTCCACCATGATGATGGCATTGTTGACGACAATCCCCACCAGCAAAATGGCACCAACAATCACCGTGGCACCAATCGCTGTTTGTGTCAGGTATAGCCCCCAAATTCCACCGGCCAAAGCCAAGGGAATTGTAAACATAATCACCAGCGGGTCAAGCAGGGAGTTGTACTGTACCGCCATGACCACAAACACGAGAAAGGCTGCTAAACTGCCCAAGACCACCAAGGCCTGTTGCAATTGCTGATTGGCTTGGGCTGCGGTGCTCGGCATCAAGGATACCCCCGGCGGAAACTCCAAACTGTTAAGAATGTCATTGACCTGCGCAAGCGCCGCACTCAAGCTGGCGCCCTCGACAAGATTTCCGGCGAGTATAAAGACCTGCTGCTGGTTAATGCGGCGAATTTCGCCGGGGGCTTGGCTAGGTTCAATGCGGGCAACATCCCCAAGGCGCAGAGAGCGGTTATTGGGGGTAAAAATGGGAATGTTTGCGAGATCGGCGGGGCTTTGAATGCTATCACTGTCCAGTTGAACCCGAATATCCACTAAGCGATCGCCCCGTTGCAGACGGGTGGGCACAAACCCTTCCAAGGCGGTTTGAATGGTCTGGCCAAGGTTGAGGGTATTCAGCTCCAGCTCGCTCACGCGCTCCCAATCTGGCAGAATTTGAATTTCTGGCTGGCGGGGATCGGCATCGGGACGAAAGCGCACCAAGGTGGCCTTTTCATCAAGGACTTGCAGCACTTGGCGACCAAAGCGGTTGAGGGTCTGCTCATCGTTGCCCCGCAATATGACATCAATATCGGCGCCGCGCACCGGTGAGTTGGTGAGAATAATTCCCCGCACTTGACCAGGACGTAGGCGCAGCCGCACTCCCACAAGGCTAAGTTGCTCTAGGGCTTGCGTGGCTTGGGTAATATAGCGATCTACATTAATGCCGCGCTGCAGAATAATGGTGCTGTTTGCCCGCAGGGGATTGGCAATTGTATTCGTACCAAAGAGGGCACCCCCAGTTGTGGTAAAAACCGCCTCCGTCCCCGGTTGTGCCATCAGCACCTCATCTACGGCCTCCATAATGCGGCGACTCGTGGGGAGGGGCATGCCCGGCGGAAAAATGGCCGTTAGGTTGACTTGACCGGTATTAATGCGCGGTAGCAATTCTTGGGGAATTTGCTGGGCTAAAAACCAACTGCTGCCCCCCAGCAGAGCGATCGCCAGACCCACCACCAGCCAGCGTGCCCGCAATACTCGTGCCAATGCCCATTCATAGCGTCTTGAAAGCCAGAGAAACTTTTCATTAAAAAGGCGAATAAAGGCCACCTGCCGCAGGCGATTTTGCATCCGCATTCCCAATAGACGTGAGGCCAACGCTGGCACCACCGTCAGGGCCACCACCAGTGACGCCGCAACAGCAAAACTAATCGTTAGGATCAGTTCATTAAAGAGCAGCGCAATCAAGCCCCCTAGCAACAAAAAGGGCAAAATAGCGACCAAGTTAGTGAGGGTAGAGGCCAAAAGCGCCGATTCAATACTTTGACTCCGCCGTTTTACTTCCTCAAGGTACTGTTCTTGGCTCATGGAGTGGGGGTCAATATCCGCCAAGGTTTCCAACATGACAATGGCGTTATCCACAACAATGCCGACACCGAGCGCTAGCCCCCCTAAGCTGAAGACATTGAGGGAGAAGTTAAATAGCCCCATTAGTAGGAGCGCCGCCATGGTTGACAGGGGAATCGCCAGTAAAATAATCAGGGTTTGCCGCACAGAACCAAGGAAGAGTAGCACAGCGATCGCTGCTAACAATGTCCCCGTCAGACCGGCGGTAATCACATTATTGAGAGAGTTGCGAATATAAATTGATTCATCGAGAACAGGCACAATTTGAGCCTCGCGGGGCACGAGATTGGCTGCCTGCAACTCCCCTAGGCGGCGCTTAACCCCCTCAACCACTGCCACTGTGTTGGCTTCTGGCTGCTTAAGAATACTGACTTTGACTGCTGGTTGGCCATTGAGCGTGACAAACACCCGCTGCTCGGCACTGCCATCAACAACTTGCGCCACATCCCGCAGATAGAGCCGCTGACCATTGGCGCCCCTCAACACCACCTCCTCAATTTCACCGGCATCCCGAAACCGCCCCACCGTGCGGGTGAGAGGTTCTGCCGTTTGGCCGCGAATGCGGCCCCCTGAGACATCCTGGTTGCGATCGCTCAGGGCAGTCAGAACTTGGTTTAACCCCACTCCCGTGGCCTGCAATCGCTCTAAGTCCACAAGAATTCGTACTTCTTCAGTGGTTCCCCCAGAGACATCTACCCCGGCTACACCCGGAACGATACTGAGTTCGCGATCCAAGTCTTCGTCAGCGAAAACCCGTAACTCTCGGCCACTGAGGGTTTCTGAGGTCAAGGCAAACTCATAGACCGGCAATTGCGAAGGGTCAAACTTAAAGAGGCGCGGCGACTCAATAATGTCGGGCAGTGCACTGCGGGCACGGTTAAAAGCAGCGGTGGCCTCATTTAAGGCCTGATCGACATCGCCGCCGGGCTCAAAAAATAAATCAATGCTGACTTGACCTTCACGGGTTTGGGAATAGACCTGCACCACGCCCTCTGTGCGACTAAGGGCTTCCTCAAGGGGCTTGGTTACCTCCTCAACGGCCACACTGGGCACTACCCCCGGCACATCTAAACGTACACCAATGCGGGGGTAGGTAATCCCCGGCAGCAGATCCACCTCCAGACGCCAAAGGGTAAAGACTGCCAAAACAATAACAGTCAGCGTCAGCATTAGGGTGCCGATGTGGCGGGTCACCGCCAAGCCGCTAAAACTAAAGCGTGGGGAGGTCATGGCAGTTCAAACCTCATCCGTAAGAGTTACCCCTTAGACACCGCTACTGTAACAAATCGTTTCTGAGCTTTCATCAGCGTAGTTCTCTTCCTGAAACATTCCTCAAGTCTGCCCAGGGGCTGATGGCCCTCTCCCTCAGGTGGGCGGGTAGGGTTGGGAGCAGGGTATCGCTATACAAGCCTTGATCCGCGCGAGGAATTCTATCACGGAGCACCTGTTCCCTGAACGCAGCCTCTTGAAGAACCGCACTCATCAACCCCCTCAGGTTAATTTCAGGAAAGTAGCGGCTCTTGGATTGAAGGTTTATCCACAACAGGTCTAGCTCCACTGTGCCACAGCACAAAGTTCAAGGGCTTTGCAATAGCAGATCGGGCAGACGGTGTTCCCCTTGCATTAGCCTAGAAAAGGCAGAGATTCAAACGAGCAAAGATGCAAGACGGGCGTGTAATTGCCGATTCAATTTCACCCGCAGGGGTGCGCTTGGTTACACTGCAACTGACATATCCGCGTTTTATTCACAGCGAACTCCTCACCCATCGGGTGTTTTCCCGCAATTCCGCCAGTTCGCGGGCAGTGCCAGTGACAAAGATGATGGCGCAGGTGGAAGAGAATCCCGTCATTCCCTACCATTGGGGGCAAAATCAACCGGGGATGCAGGCGCGCCAAGAGAGCGAACACAAGGAGGCGGCCAAGGAAATCTGGTTGAAAACCCGCCTCGCGGTTCTTGAGGGGGCGCGGCAACTCCATGAGCTAGGCATTCACAAGCAAGTAGTCAACCGCATGCTGGAGCCGTGGATGTGGATGCAAACGGTGGTGAGTAGCACCGAGTGGGATAACTTTTTGCGCCTGCGTAACCACCCCGATGCTCAACCCGAAATGCAAGCCTTGGCCAAGCTAATTCAGCACCTGCTGGAAACCCATGAGCCGACCCCTGTGGCTGTGGGGGAGTGGCACCTGCCCTATATTGATGCCCATGAGCGTGAACGGTACAGCCTTGAAGAATGTAAGTATATGTCGGTGGCTCGCTGTGCGCGGGTGTCTTACTATCTGCGGGATGGCAGACGCAGTGACCCAGAAGCGGATCTAGCCCTGTATCACCGCTTGGCGGGGGCAGACCCCAAGCATTTGTCTCCCTTGGAGCACGTGGCTGAATGTATGGGCGATCGCCAGCCCTATGCGAATTTTGTGGGTTGGCGGCAACTGCGTTACTTTGAGGAGAGAAAATCAGCGAATCCCCGCGAATCATCCACGATACACTGAGTAGCAGAAGACACTATTTACTCAGTTGACGACAGCGAGGAGCGCAGCTATGGACGTTGCCATTAACGTGAAGCCCATTTTGCTGGCCATTACGCCAGTGTTTATTGTGCTGTGTTTGGTCTTTGGCACCCGCAATGGTTTCTACGACACTGATCACTACCACGGCAACGGTTCTGCTCACTAAAACTGACTAGGGAGGATAACTGATCACGATTCATGATCGAGTGCCTCAACTATGGGGTGGGTCACGCCGATGAGGGGGTGTGCATTGGCTTAGGAATTGGCACCTATCGGATTTTGCTGGACTGTGGTGTCCCATCCCTTGATGCATTGCCCCTCGATGAGATTGAACAGCATCCCTTTGACTTGGTGCTCTGTAGCCATGCCCACGCGGATCATGCCCAGAGTCTGTTGGCACTCCATCGTCGTTTTCCCCATATTCCCATCTATGCCAGTGAGGTGACGACCCAGCTTTTGCCCCTCAACTGGCCAGATGAAACGGTTCCCCCCTTCTGCCGCGCTTTGCCTTGGCGATCGCCCGTTGAGTTTGGCGATGGCTTGACGGCAGAACTCTTTCCCGCAGGGCATTTGCCGGGGGCAGCGGTTTTTGTGCTTACATACCAGGACCCAAACACAGAACGCCCCCCCTTAAGCGTGGTTTACACGGGGGATTTTTTCCTGTCCCATACTCGCTTTACGGAAGGACTGCCCCTAGCGGATTTGCGGGGATTGCAGCCGGATGTGCTGATCATTGAGGCTAGCTTAGGCACAGCGCGTCATCCCCACCGCCGTCAGCAGGAAAACCAATTGGCAGAGCGGATTCGCACGGCGGTTGACCAAGGCTATAACGTCCTGCTCTCCCTTCCTCCCCTCGGTACAGCCCAAGAAATTCTCATCCTGCTGCGCAGTCATCATCTTTTTACAGGACAGCCGATTCAGATTTGGGTGAGTCCGGCGATCGCCCGCGGCTGC
Organism: uncultured Thermosynechococcus sp.; assembly: GCF_937958135.1. NCBI lineage: Bacteria > Bacillati > Cyanobacteriota > Cyanophyceae > Acaryochloridales > Thermosynechococcaceae > Thermosynechococcus > uncultured Thermosynechococcus sp. The sequence continues at coordinate 23,397 of NZ_CALGOG010000055.1, forward strand.
GATGCCTACCTTACGGTTTTGCCCCATTTACCCACCGCCATTCAGAACTTTGCTCAACACCAATCCCTCTTTTGGGATCAGCGGGTTAAGCCCGAAGTTCAGCCCTTGCGCAGTTTGGCACAAATTCGGGGTGAGACCCCCACCATTGTCCTTGTGGAGGAGAATCAAGACCTGCGGCCCTACGTGACCCAGGGGCAACGACCTTGGCTTGTGCTCTATCCACGGCTGCGCTATGGTCAGCCCTTTCGAGGAGACAATCCTGACTTGGCCCGGTTACCCAATGTGGAGGTGGATACATTTCTACTCTCCTTCCATGCCGATGGCCCTGCGACGACTCAGCTGATTCACAATATTCGGCCGCAGCATGTGGTTCTCATCCATGGCGATCCCAACTACCTTGCCGATTTAGCCAGTCTGAATGAACTCAGCAACCGCTACCATCTACACACACCCACCAGCGGCTCAAGGATTGAATTTCCCATTGGTCAGCTGGCGCTTTCCACACCCACTTCCCTAATGCAAGTGGCCTATGAGGGGGAGGTCACTGAGTGGAACGATGAGGCAATCATTCGTCTGCCGGCCTCTGTGACCACCGATCCGCGCTGGCGACGGCTGGCGGATACGGGTTTTGTCCTTGCCTCCTGGCAGGGGGAGCAATTGCTGATTCGCGGTATGACCCCTAAGGAAGTGCTGGGTGGGACATCAGCTTCCATCGCCCCCGATCAGGAAAGCTGTTTTAATTGCCAGTTTTATCGGGGTCAGCGCTGCTGGAATGAGGCCTCTGCCCTGTACAACTTCAAAGTGGCGCCAGAGGGCTATTGTCCGGCCTTTGAGCGGGCAGAAACCCAACCCGAACCCGAAAGCTAGGTCACTTGGAGCTGCCGCCGCAGGGTCACCGTTGGACTTTCGGCGCCGGTTTTAGGATCAATGGCGATCGCCATCAGGGCAATAGAATGCACGCTGGCGGGCACGTCAATATGGAGGACGGTTTGCCAGTCATCCCCATAGCGATAAAAATCAAAGTCCACCAGCCAGCGGGGACCCGCAATTAACTCTCCCGTTTCGCCATCGGTGATCCACACTTTGACGGAGCATCCCCGTTGGGTTGCAGGCAAATTCACCTTGAGGTGCAGCGGCGAGACCAGTGGCTCCGGTGAGAGCATGAGCCGGGGTGGGGTCAATGGATAGGGAGTCTCAGAATTTGTGGATGCCGGGGGGGGTGCTAATTCCGCTAACCGTTGCAATCGCAACCAAAATCGCTCTTGGCGATCCATGGGCAAATCCTGAGGCGGTGGCACCGTGACCGCAGACAGGGGCTGACAAAAACTAGGCAAATCCACCACCACAGGGGCTTTCACAGGCTTCAGTTGGGGCGGTAGGCAAAAGCCGCTTACCGGTACAGGTTCGAGGGTAGTATCCCCTAAGATGGGTAACTGCGGGCCGGTGACTGTTTTACTCTTGGGTGGGGCGGAGACAGCCGGAATCTCGGGTGCCGGTAACACCGTGACCATAAAGGCTTGGACTTGGCGGAGATCGCTGTGCTCTA